>DATIEH010000260.1:0-24623 GCA_035455905.1 Binatia bacterium
CCGCGCTCGTGAATGTCCTCAATTGTAGCTTTAGCCAGTTGACGATAAAGCGCTGCGTTGAAATCTTCATCGGGATTTATGACATCGATCAGATGGTGGCGCACTCGCTCGCGGTCCGCTTTCGAGGGCTTGCCGGTGCCGATATCGAGATATCGATAGATTTGCTGCGAGTCTGCGTTGACGATCTCAGCATTGGTCGCTTCGGCGAAGGTCACTGCCAGCTCGGTTTTGCCGACCGCAGTGGGACCGAGGATAATAACGAGTTTCGGTTTCATCCTACTATCCGGTATTAATTGAAAGACAGATCGCGGCTCCCATCCGAAGTCCTGAATTCCCGCTTCAACATGCGGGAATGACACAGTCAAAATTAGTTGAGCATCGAGGCTCAGCGAATTTCCGATCCCGTTTTTAGACCGACCCATTACACGATTCGCTTGAACATCCGCTCGAGTTCCTCCCGACTAATCTCGATCAGCACCGGCCGGCCATGGGGGCATTGTGTCGCGAAATCGATTTGATCAAGGTCCCTGAGCAGTGCTTTTATTTCGTCCAATTCTAAAGAACGATTGGCGCGAATGACGCTGTGGCACGCGATGGTCGCTAATCGCCCTTCGAGGTGGGTCCGGAGCTTTGTCGAGGTATCCACGTCCGCTAGATCGGCGACCATCTGGCGCACCAGTTGTGTGTAGTCTCCCTCCGGTAGCAGCGCGGGCGCTTCGGTGACGGCGTACGCTCCAGGTCCGAAAGGCTCCAGGGCGAAGCCAAAGCTCTTGAGAGTTTCACAATTGGCCTCGATTAGACTGATCTCGCCGGCATTAAGCTCCAGTGTCTGCGGCAGCAAAAGCGCCTGCGCCGAGACCTGTCCCGTTTCGAGCTGACGGCGAAGCCTTTCGAAGGCGACGCGTTCGTGCGCCGCGTGCTGATCGATCAGCGCAAGCCCATGCGCCGATGCACACACAATATAGCAACCGAGAATCTGCCCCAGAATTTGCAGCGAAGAAAAACAACCGTCTCGTTCGTTGGTTGTTAGCGGGATCGTGAAGTTGTCTCCAGTCGGTTCGGCGAAGCTTTGCGCAGCGCTCGATTCGATCCGATAGCGCAGCGCCATCTCGCTGACGCCTTGAAACGTCTCCGCCGAGGTAGAGCTTGCGCGCACGGCAGGTTCTTTCGCAGCTTGTTTTAACGCGTTCCGCACGGCGCTCGCCACGGCTGCGTGCACCTCCGCTTGGCGGCGAAAACGGACCTCGGATTTGGCCGGATGGACGTTGACATCGACGTCTTCGAAGGGCAGATCCAAAAACAGCACGACGGCAGGATACTGCCCTTTCATCAAAAGATTCTCGTATCCTTGCAGAACCGCATGGGTGAGCACTTTATCGCGCACGTAGCGCCGGTTCACATAGGTGTAAAGATATCGCGCGTTGGGAAAAGAGGCCGGTGCCGCACTCAAAAAACCCTGCACGGATAGTTCGCTCTGTCGCCAGCGAAACGGTGCGATATCCTTGACCGCCTCGCGCCCCAACACCTGCTGCAAACGATCGCGCGCCTGCCCGACGGCGGCATAATCCGCAATCGTACGTGCATCGTGCTCCAGGCGAAAATGAACCGCCGGATGAGCGAGCGCGATCCGATTGATGACATCGCAAATATGGCTCAATTCCGTCGCCGGCGATTTGAGAAACTTGCGACGCGCCGGCACGTTAAAAAAGATATCGCGGACGACAACCGTCGTTCCGGAAGCTGCTGCGCTCGGGCGAAGCTCTTTCCTAACCCCGCCCTCACAGCGGAGTAAATGTGCAGTTACTGCGTCCTTTACGCGCGACGCGATTTCCATTCGTGATACCGAAGCGATGCTCGGCAAGGCTTCGCCGCGAAATCCCAAGGTGGCGATCCGAAACAAATCCGCTTCAACGGTCAATTTGCTTGTGGCATGGCGCTCGACGGCCATTTCAAGGTCTCCGGCGTCCATCCCTTCGCCATTGTCAGTCACGCGCATCAACGCCGTGCCGCTTTTTTCCACCCCCACGAAAATTTCGCTGGCGCCTGCATCGAGCGAATTCTCGATCAGTTCCTTCACCGCCGAAGCCGGGCGCTCAACGACTTCCCCGGCCGCAATTCGGCTGGCAAGATCATCGGACAAAATCTGGATTTTCACCGTGATTCTGTAATGTCGAGTCCCCAAAGTTCATTTCATATTTTTCAAGCATCATTCCGAGCGAGTTTTGAAGAGCGTGTGCTATACGCCCCTGCTGAGAACGCAGCTGGAATTTAGTCCAGCAACGCTAGAGGCGACAATACTGAGTGGCCATTGTGAGGTCAAGGTAAACATTCTCATGTAAGGGCGCACGCTATTATTGTACGCACCTGAACATCAAACATCTCACCAACGAATCGCCAACAACTTTCCGAACAGCGCTCCAAATCCGTGGCCGACGCCTGATAGTCGAAGCTCGAAGTCAAAAAAAAGGCAAGCCGACCAGGGGCGATCGACTTGCCTTTGTAACAGCCAGTTTATTTGTTTTACTTTTTACCGTTGCTGCCGAATAACTCCGCACCCCATTTTTTCGCGGTCGCATCGAGCACTTCCTTGCTCGACTCCGCGACCGGCGGAAAATCCTTCATCCATTCGTACGGCCGAGTCGCATCGATGATCGCGCGCGAGTTGAAACCCTTCTTCGTCGGATGAATGACCGGATCCAGCGGTCCGCTCCAGCAGCGCCGCAGAATGTCAATATCCTGCTCCGGTTCGCAACGGCTCGACATCGCCCAGATCACGTCATCGGTGTTCGATGGATCGATATCATCATCGACCACAACCACAAAGCGGCCAAGATAAGCGCCGGCGTGGCATTGCGAAGCAACGATCGCGGCTTGCTTGGCATGGCCGGGATAGCGCTGTTTAATCGACACGACCATCATCAGTCGGCTGCCGCCGGAAACCGTAAGCCAGACGCCTTTGACATCGGGAACGCCCGCCTTCTCCATCTCATCCCAAATCAAAGCGGAGCGTAAATACGAGCGATACCAACCCAACTCCGCAGGCGGTCTTCCCGGAGGCGAGCCAAGAATGATCGGATCGTTCCGGTGATAAAGCCGTTTCACTTCGACCCAAGGCTCGGCGCGTTCGGCGCTCGCGTAGTAGCCCGTCCATTCACCAAAGGGTCCTTCGACCTTGGGATTATCGAAATGCACGTCGCCTTCGATAACGATTTCGGCGTTGGCAGGTATGGGCAACCCTGAATACTCGCCTTCGATCATCTCGAAGGGTTCGCCGCGCAGACCGCCGATGAATTCGTATTCCGGCACGCCGTACGGCACTTCGATGCTGCCGGCTAGAAAAGTCAAAGGATCATGGCCAAATGACATGGCAATCTTGAAAGGCTGCCCGCTGGCGGCATATTTCTCGCGTTGGATTCGGCCATGCTTGCCGGGCGAAATATAAAAACCGATCTTGTTTTTATCGTGGATCATCACCCGGTAGGTCCCATAATTCACCCAACCCTCGTCGGGATCGCGGGTGATGTCGACACTGCCCGTGCCGATATAACGGCCGCCGTCCTTGTCGTGCCAAAGCGGCGTCGGGAATTTGAACATGTCGATATCGCCATCTTTGTAGACGTTGTCGAAAAGAGCGCTTTTCTTGACGAATTTGGCGGGCATCGGCTTGATGCTTTTGTAGTTGTCTTTCCAAATCTTCACGAAATCCATCTTCGTTTCGCCTGCAGGCAGGCCCAAGGTCAACGCCAATCGCTTGCGCGACGATAGCGAGTTGGACAGCACGCGATAGCCTTTCGGGTATCCTTTAATGTCATCAAAAAGTACCGCGGGCCCGTCTTCTTTGTGGGCGACGATCTCGGTAATTGCGCCAATTTCGAGATTCCAATCGCAACCTTTCAGGGTCTTGAGCTCGCCCATTTCTTCGGCAATTTGGATCCAGTCGCGCAGATCCTGATATTCCATTTTTCCTCCTGACGACTCCGCAATCTTGCTTGGACCTTAGCGGAGTTTTGGACTAGGGTCAAGATTATGAAATGAACCAACAGATCCGTGACTTAATTGAATTCCAGACTGCGCCATGGTACCCACGATTACCGTGCCCGCCAAGTACAAGAGCGTCGACGAGCTCAGCGCGATGTCGGCTCAGGCTCGGAAAGCCGGCAGAGTCGTCGTCTTTACCAATGGGTGCTTCGATCTCGTTCATCGCGGGCACATTTATCTACTGCGTCAGGCGAAGGCGCTGGGAGACATATTGATCGTCGGGCTTAATAGCGACGTCTCCGTCAAAACGATCAAAGGGCCGGACCGTCCGATCATGCCAGAAGCCGATCGAATTGAGTTGATCGCCGCACTAGAGATGGTAGACTACGTGGTCGTTTACAGTGAACCGGACCCTTATCATATCATCGCTGCGATCAAGCCGAATGTGCTGGTGAAAGGCGGCGACTGGAAAGCCGACGAGATTGTCGGAGCGGATGTCGTCGAGCAAAATGGTGGGCGGGTAGCGGTCGTTCCTTATTTGCCGGAATTTTCAACCACGCAAATCATCGAAAGGATAAGAAAGTAAAATGGCGAGAGTATGCTCCATCTGTGGCAAAGGCCGATCCGTCGGGTACAACGTCAGTCACGCGAACAATAAGACCAAGCGCACCTGGCAACCGAATTTACAGCGTGTCCGCGCGAGTTTCGAAGGTCGGGTGAAACGGGCGCTCGTCTGTACCGACTGTATTCACTCCGGTCGCGTCCACAAAGTCGCGTGATGTCGGCACGGCCAGCTTCAGTGCAATTCCTCCTTCGGTGCTTGCTCTAGTTCGACCTTGCCACCGGTTCTGCCACGCGCGCGCACTGCTTTATAAACACCTTTAACCTTCGTAATGTTTTGCAGAACCCGATTGAGGTGTTCCGAGTTTTTGATCATCACCTCGAACGTGTTGATCGCTCTGTGGCTGGAAAACGTCCGGACCTGTGCTCGGGCAATATTTGCTTCCGCGCTCGTGATCGCGGAACTGATCGCGGCCAGCAAACCGGGTTGATCCACGCAGGTGACTTCGATCTTCACCGGGCGTGGCGCTTGATCAGTTTCCTCCCAGCTGACATCGATCTTTCGGTGTGGATCACTCTCCAGCACCGTTGGACAACTCACGGTATGCACGGTAACGCCGCGGCCGCGCGTAATAAATCCGACGATCTGCTCCCCCGGTAAAGGATGGCAGCAAAGCGCGAATCGAACGAGAACGTCATCCACCCCCTTCACCCGAATTCCCAGACCTCTTTTTTGTTTGGAAACCAGACGAAATAGCGACTCGAGCGCGCCATCAGCCTTCTTCGGCCCAGCATCGAGTTTTTCCGGTGATAACAGTTTCGCCAGCGCGTGTCGGGTGGTAATCCGCCCGTAACCAATCGCCGAGAGCAAAGTTTCTTCATCCTTCATGCCCAGCTCCTTGCTGAGCCAGGCGATTTTGCCTTCGTCGCGCAACGCGGAATAGTCGAGTTGATAGCGATGAAGATCGCCGTCGAAAATTTCCCGTCCCAGGAGCACGCTTCGATCGCGTTGCTGCGCTTTCAACCAGGCGCGAATTTTTGCTTTGGCACGGGGTGTTTTGACCCATTTGAGCCATTCGCGGCTCGGCGACTGTTGTTGCGTCGTGATAATCTCAACGGTGTCGCCGCTGCGCAAAATGTATTTGAGCGACACCAGTTGGCCGTTCACGCGCGCACCGGAACAACGATTCCCGACTTCGGTATGAATCCGGTAGGCGAAATCGATCACCGTGGAACCCTTGGGAAAATTCAGCAAATCTCCTTTGGGCGTGAACACGTAGAGCGAAGTGGTGAACAAATCCTCCTTCAGGCTGTGCAGAAACTCCTGCGGATCCTGGAGGTTTTCCTGCCATTCGAGTAGCTGTCTGAGCCAGGCAAATCTTTGAATGTCGCTAACCTGAAAATCTTCCCGGTCTTTGTAGCGCCAGTGGGCGGCGATTCCTTCCTCGGCCACGCGGTGCATTTCATGAGTGCGAATCTGAATTTCGATACGCTCGCCATATGGCCCGATCACGCTGGTGTGCAGGGACTGATACATGTTGAGCTTGGGAAGCGCGATGTAGTCCTTGAACCGGCCAGGCACCGGGCGCCATTGAGCGTGCACCACGCCCAATGCCTCGTAGCATTCGCGTTGAGTATCGACGAGGATACGGAACGCTACCAAGTCATAGATCTGATCATACAGTAGGTTCTGACTTTCCATCTTCTGGTAAATACTGTAGAAGTGCTTCGGGCGCCCGGTCACCTCGGCTTCGATACCCTCGGCTTCGAGTTTTTTGGTGATGATCGAGATCACTTCCTCGATGTACTTTTCCCGATCGCTCTTCTTTTTGGCGACGTTGCGCTTGAGTTGGTAATAGATTTCGGGATGAAGATATTTGAGCGCAAGGTCTTCCAGCTCGCTCTTGATCCATGCGATGCCCAGCCGGTGCGAAAACGGCGCGTAAATGTCGAGGGTTTCTTGAGCGATGGAAATTTGCTTGTCGGGCGGCATGTGATCCAAGGTGCGCATATTGTGCACCCGGTCGGCGAGCTTGATCAGGATCACCCGCACATCCTTGCCCATCGCCAGCAACATTTTGCGAAAGTTCTCCGCCTGCTTTTCCTCGCGGCTGCTGAAGTTTGCCCGTCCTAATTTGGTGACCCCATCCACCAACGCCGCAATCTCGCGGCCGAACAAACTTTTAATCTCATCAACAGTCGTTAAGGTGTCCTCGACGGTATCGTGCAACAACCCCCCGACGACACTCGGCACGTCGAGTTTCAAATCGGCAATAATGTTGGCCACTGCCAGGGGGTGAGTCAGATAGGGCTCTCCGGATAAACGTTTTTGCCCCTGATGAACATTGGCGGAAAAATCGTACGCCTTACGGATCAACTCCACGTCCGCGGCAGGATAGTAGGAGTGAACTTTTTCAGTGAGGTCGCTTATTTTAAGGTCTTTGCCCATGGTCTTTTGGACCGTGCTCGCCGCGTAACGAATCGAGGCGCCATTCGATGACCCGAGAGATTTTTGCCCGCTCCGCGGCGACAATGGCGCTTAAAACTTCAACCGCCTCCTCAACATCCCGATTCTCGACATAATAATCATAGTGTAAAATCTCGCCAATTTCACCTCGGGCATTGGCGAGTCGGCGCTGGATAATTTCGCTACGGTCGGTGCCACGGCTCGCCAGACGCCGTTTCAATTCCTTCAGCGAAGGCGGTAAGAGAAAGATGGACACGGCCTGAGGATAGCTTTTCTTGATTTGCCGCGCACCCTGAACATCAATGTCTAACAGGATGTCGCGTCCGGTTTGCACGCTGTGATCGAGTGGCTTGCGCGGCGTGCCGTAGTTGTTGCCATGCACCTTGGCCCATTCGGCAAACTCGCCCGCGGCCTTCATTTGATCGAACTCCGTTTCTCTGATGAAGCGGTAATCGCGGCCGTTCACCTCGCCGGCGCGGCGCGGCCGGGTTGTGCAGGATACCGAAAGCTTGATTTCCGGATGGACGAGTTTGAGCCCATTATAGAGGGTCGTTTTACCGGCGCCTGACGGCGCAGATAGAATGAAAATGATTCCCTGCCTCTTCGCCAGAGGAGCGGGCACACGGGTCATTCGATGTTCTGGGTTTGTTCGCGGATCTTTTCAACCCGTTCCTTGCCTCGAAGAACAAGCTGAATCACCGGCAAATTCGGGACCTTCGAGCTAATCGTGTTGAGCTCACGATTCACTTCCTGCAGCATGAAATCGATTTTTTTGCCCACCGGCTCACGCTCTCGAGTCACTTTAGCCAACTCGGCTACATGAGCTTTCAGCCGGACAATTTCTTCGTTGATATCGCCTTTTCCCACGGGGCTCGCGGTTTCATTCGGGTCGCGTTCGCGGATCGCACCGTTTTGCGCTTGGGCAGTAAAATCCTTTTGTGCCCGTACGACGGCTTCCGCCCAGCTTTCGAGCTCGTGGGCAACCTGCTTCACGTGATTAATCTGTGATTCCATATCGACTCTGAGCTGACGACCTTCGCGCTCGCGTGATCTCTCGAGTTTTGTTAGGGCCGAGCCGAGCGCTTTGAGCACAGCGTCACGCTCGCCGACATGATCAGCTTCCACTTCTCGGATATGAAACAACTCCGGAACCTGCGTCAAGCTAGAGAGGCCGAGCTCGCCGGCAAGGCGGTATTTTCTTTTGAGCTGCTTCAGGCTCGCGATATATTGCCCCACCAAGCTATCGTTGATTTCCAGTTTTTTTCCCTGAGGCTTGGTGCCATAACGGTTGATAAACAAATCGATTCGCCCGCGGGCGATTTTTTCTCGAACTGCTTTTCGGATCATTTCCTCGAACGACAGATACTCTCTAGGTACCCTCAGCTGCAGATCCAGGTGGCGGTGATTGAGACTGCGGATTTGCACCGTCACCTTTGCCCCCGAAACATTTTGCGATGCTTCGCCATATCCCGTCATGCTCTTCATCTATCGCGATCCTCAATAACCTTCTTGATCTTAGCCGCCGCAACCGCCACGGTGCCGATCTCATCACCGACAAAACCGGCCGCGACGTTGGCGAGCACCGCCGCTTCATCAAAGCCTGCACCACTGGCCAAAGCCAAAGCGCACATCGCAACCACGGTGTCGCCGGCTCCGGTCACATCGAAAACATCTCTTGACTCCGTGGGAAAGTGCTTCGGTGCGAGGCGCCGGCGAAACAGGCTCATGCCTTCCGCACCGCGAGTGATCAGCACCGCTTGGGCGCGCCATTTCCGCACAAGCTTTTTACCGGCCGCGCCTAGAGATATTTCGTCGTGGATCGCGATCCCCGATGCTTCGCTCGCCTCGGTCTTGTTGGGGGTGATCAAAGTCGGGAATCGATAACAATCATAATTCTCTTTCTTAGGATCGACGATCGTAACGAGCTTCTCTCTGGAAGCCGCCGCCGCGACGTGGTGCAGCAGTTCTTCGTGAATTACTCCTTTACCATAATCAGAAATCACGATTCCGTGGTACCGCGCGGCGTTGGACGCGATGAAGTTGCGTATTTTCCCAAGCGTTCTGCGATCGATTGGCCGACGGCTTTCGCGGTCGAGGCGAACGATTTGCTGATGGTGCGGACTTGCGATGATCCGGCTTTTTTGAATCGTCTGAAAGTCTTCGTCGAAAATCACGCCTGAGACCGACGCTCCCGCGTTGCGGAGCGCCTGCAGCACGCGTCTGCCCGCATCATCCCGACCGACAATCCCACACGCGGTCACCCGTCCGCCAAGCGCGCGGATATTCTGCACCACATTTGCCGCGCCGCCAAGGCTTACGTCCTCCGATACGACCCTGAGTACGGGAACGGGAGCTTCAGGAGATAAGCGCTCGACCTCACCCCAAATGAAACGATCAAGCATGAGGTCTCCAATGACGAGCAAATGAACGCTTGAAAACTTGTCAAGAAGTTCGAGCCGTCTGTTCATCGAGCGGGGGTTCAGATGCGCTCAGGCACTGCGCCAAGTAGTTCGTAATAGTAAGCTTCATTCGCCGCCGCCATCTGTTCCAGCGTAAAGTGTCGCTCTATCCGCTCTCGCCCTTGATGGCCCATCTCTCGGGCCAGTGAACGAGCATGCACCAGCTTGGCGATAGCCTGGGCCAACGCTGTCGCGTTCGCCGGTGGCACTAAAATTCCCGTGATACCATCGGCGACCGACTCGGTGAGACCGCCGACACGGCTGGCAATAACCGGTTTGCCCGCCGCCATCGCTTCGAGAACCGCGACTCCGAGACCTTCATATAAGGACGGCATGACGAATATATCGATGTCGGCGAGAAACTTCGAAATGTTATCGACAAAGCCGAGGAACTGCACTTCCTCTTGCAATCCGAGATGAGCCGCTTGCAGCTCGAGTTGCGGGCGCAAAGGACCAGCGCCGGCGATTTGGTAGCTCAGATTGACGCCATCAGCCTTTAACAAAGCCGCCGCCTCGAGCAAAAATTCGTGCCCTTTTCGCGCTTCGAGCACGGCGGCGGAGCCGATCACCAGTGGTTCTCTGAAGGTGAGTTTCTTCGAATCAACTAAGTTAAACCGAGCGAGATCGATGCCGCTGGGAATGTGGCGGATTTTTTCGCGATTGACGCCGGCCTGAGCGAGCAGTTCGGCAATGACTCGTGAGATCGCCACTACGCCATCGAGCCTATGGTTATAGAGAAGGTTCGTGTGCCAGCCACGGCGTTCCGGGTAATCCATTCTTCGAGTGGCGACGTACTTTGGCCGGCTTCTCTTCGGCCAGAGCCATAGTGACAGCGCATGAGCGCGCTTGGTATGAAAGTGGACGATATCGAACGGCTCAGTATAAATGACTCGCCGCAGCGCCGCGGCCGCATAGAAATCGAGATCATTACGAACCGAAAGAGGCCGGAGCCGTACGTCGAGTTTCCGGCAGTTGGCGTACAACAGTCCGTTCGGATCGGCTAGGAGATCGTTTCGATGACCTCTGGCTGACAGATAAGCCAGTAGACCAAACACCTGCGCTTCCCCACCACCCCAGTTTTTCTCGGGATCGACATGCAGAATGTTGAGGAGGCGGCGACTACCGCTTCCGACCAAGTCTTTTTTTCTCCTCTAACTCGAGCTCCCAGAGCTTAGCATATTTGAGAAAAACATAAACGGCGGCCGTGAGAGCGACGTAAAAACCGGCAAAGCCTTCCATGAATCCACGCTTCAAAAAATAGCAACGTAAAAATCGGCCGGCGGGATGAAGAAGTGCCGCGCTAAGTCGCCAGCGGCCGCCGTTTTTCTGTAACTCTCGCGCCGAGATCGAGGTGAAGCGGTTGATGCGCTGCACATGATCTTCAATACTGCGATACGAATAGTGTTCAAGCGGATGCCGGAGCCGGCGCACCGGGCCGTCGACGAGGATTTTCTCATGTGGGTCCGAGCCGCCCCACGACGCTCGATCGTGCCGAAAAAGACGGACGTCATAATCAGGGTACCAGCCTCCGCGCCACCACCAGCGCTCCAAATATCGAACCAGGCGCGGCACCGCGTAACCGCAATACTGGCCACCATCGCGTCCCAACGCCTCAACGATCTCATCGCGTAATTCCGGGGTAACCCGTTCGTCCGAATCCACGAGTAACACCCATTCCTTCGTCGCTTGCGAATGGGCGAAGGCCTTTTGATCGCGGTAACCCGCCCACTCGCGCTGGATGAATCGGTCGGTATAGAGCCGGCAAATTTCCGGCGTCCGATCAGTACTATAAGAATCCACCACAATGATCTCGGCGCACCAAGCGAGACTTTGCAGACACGCTTCGATCCGGTCCTCCTCATTGAAACAAACGACAATCGCAGAAACGGCGGCCGGAGTTTCCTCGCGGCTTGATAGTTCGTGCATGCGCATCTTTACACGCCGAGCGCGCGAGGCGGTGAGGATCGGAACTCGCCCGACGCCCATTCGAGCAGCTAAAACAAGGCCCAGTGAAGACGATAGAGTCGGTACTTCAGCGACAACGGTCGCAACCGAGTTGCTTGCCTTATTGCGCTGCGCGCCTCGTTACGCTGTCCGTGTTTTCGCCGCCCCTTCGCTAAGCGATAGTACCGATAGGCCAATCTGGCCGCCACGCGGCTTTCGCCGAGTAATTCTCCCGCAGTTCTATATTGAGCCACCAGTTTCTCGATCACTCGGATGTTTTCTGTGAGCCGAAGCTCTTCGTTACGGCTGCTGTTGCCCTCGTGCTTACGGTAGAAGAAGACCACCTCGTCCAGATAGGACACCGGAGAATTCATGAACAGTCGGAAAGCCAAATCGAGATCCATGCAGATGCGCAACGTTTCATCATGCCCGCCGACCGCTTCATAGGCAGCCTTCGATATGAGTGCGGCTTGCAAACGCACGATGCTCTTATCGAACAGGTCCGCGAGCTGCACTCCGTGAGCCGCCAACCGGCGCGATTTTGCCGTTGGAATAATCGTTTCTCGGGCGTGCTCCGAGCCGCCGAGATAGCTGCCGTTTGCGAAAACCATACCGTGATGCGGGTGATCTTTGGCGTAACCGTAAAGACATTCGAGGTGGTTCGGCGCAGACAAATCGTCGGAGTCTTGTATCGAAATCCACCGTCCCAGGGCGTGGCGTACTCCTGCATTGCGTGCTGCAGACGGGCCGCTGTTTTCCTGATGATAGTACCGTATATGTGAGCCAAAACCTTCGAGCACTGCGCGCGTGTTGTCCGTCGATCCATCATCAACGACGATCAACTCATAGTCCTGAAAGCGTTGTTGCAATATGCTGTCGATCGTCTTGCACAGCAATTCTGCGCGATTGTAAGTGGCCACAACCACTGAGACGGCAGGCAATCGGCTCATCACGTTGTATCGGCTTATACCACCCGCCTAGTGCCGCGGCCGAGTTTACCGGCCACGTACCCCCAACATTTTAGAATCCGTCCTTCGGTCTTATAGACTTTGTCATGCCGTCCGAGCAGCCGATAGATTCCGTAGCGGATGCAGTTTGCGAATAAATCGGGTAAGACTTTGGTCAAAATCGAGTCGCGACGGTAAACGCTTCGGCTGACGCCTTTCCGATACTCGACGGCGCGATTGTAGACACGGCCATAACGCGACGGATTGAGCTCATGATAAACAATCGCGTGGGGCGTATAGCCAATTTTAAATCCCGCCTTACGAATGCGGATCGAATACTCCGTGTCCTCGCTGAAACCCGCCGCACCCGGACCGAGACGAGGATCAAAAAACCCGACTTTCTCGAACACCGCTCGTTTGAATGACATGTTGGTGCCGGTCAACCCGCGAATCGCAACAATTTCTTCGCCATAGTCGATCAGCGGGATATTGTATTCTCGCAACCGGTTCGCGTCCGCGGGATTTCCGACGGAATCCTTGCCCGCGAGAATCCGACCTTGGAGCGCGGCGAATTGGGTTGCCGCATGCGCTTCAGCGTGCTTAGCCAAACAGTTCGATTGAATCACGACATCGTCGTCGAGAATCATGAAGATCTCGCCTCGGGCAACCGATAGAGCTCGATTAAGCGCGTTTGACTTTCCGGGCCGCGGCTCATCCAGGATAATCAGCCCGCCGCTCTGGTTCTGCTCACATTGCGCATCGAGCCATCCATGAGTTTCGTCTGTCGAGCCATTATCCACCACGATGATTTCAGTTTCTGGAGTGCCGATCCGAGCCGGCGCGGCGAGGCTCTCAAGCAAGAGCTTCAGGCTTTTGACGCGATTTCGCGTCGGAATAATGACGCTCAATAACGGCAGCGATAAGGTCTTCACTGCGGAGGTGCGGCGCGCACTGATATCCATCACAACGCTCTATCTAAATCTAAGCACGGCGATTTGCCCGGTCTTCAATGACCCATGTCTATTTGGGATTACAATCCCGTAAAATCGTTTACAGCTATTTGTGCGGAAGCGGCTTTGGCGCGATTCAAACGATCCGATTGGCGGAGAATGTTCTTGATCCACTGGCGCCTGATACGTCGCTCGGCAAAGCTGTTTCCGAGATAGTGTTTCAACACCACCAGCTTATCCGGTCCCCTTAAGTAGCGGCCGAGAGTTCGATGCAGCTGAACGAGATTTTTCAGCCGGCGCTTTTTGCTCAATCGAACATATTGCCTGACACCTTCCAAATCGAGAAGAAAAAACGCCGTCGCCTGCTGTTTTGGGGCGGCCAAAATATTCGCGTCCTTCAGGTCATTATGATAAATCTCGTGCCCGTGAAGTATTTGGAACAACTGTCCCAAGCGGCCCAAAAAATCGCGTCGCTGTCTTACTCCTGCGGCTCCAGGCAGGAATTGAAGGTCATCGCGCCAATAGGCGTCGACGGTCTTCCCGCCGGTGATTTCTTCGGAAATGAAAAAGCTTTTCGTCAACACGCCCCAATAACGCCGCTCAATAGCCGCAAGCGGTACAGCGCTCAGAATATTACAGCGGCGCAAAACCGTGGCGCCGTGGAGTGCGCGTAGGGCGCCTGACATGATGAACGGCGAGACGAGCCGTTGGCGCAGAGAAAAGACATTGTAACGCTTCACATAGATTGCACAGGGACCGGAAACCCCTCCGAGAGTAACGCGTCCTACAGTTATTTTCTTCTGGTCCTTTATGATCTCGCACGCGCGGTCGGCCAGTAGTCGGTCTGGATCGGCGAGCCGATTTACGAGAGTCGAACCGACAAGTTTGCGTTCGATCCAGATTGATGTATTGCCTCTGATCTCGCGGATGAATTCAGGAAACACGAGCGGCTAATCTTCCTCCACAGAGATCGAGGAGGATTGCGTCAAATTCACGGAAATGGTTTTCCCACGAGTAGGTTTCGCCAATTTGGCGCGCCCGATGCCGTAACGCTCGATCCCTCGATTTGTCCAGTACCAGCACCAGCTTGTCGGCAATCTCGCGAGGGTTTTCGGGCTGCTCGATTATTCCTTCGAGCAATTCACCCTCGAGAAGCTCGGCGGCACCCACATTGCGGCTAATAACGACCGGTAAGCCCGCCGCAAGCGCTTCTAAAACCACATTGCCGAATGCCTCCTGCAGCGAAGGCAAAGCCAGCAAATCCGCCGCCCCATAGTAGCTTTCAATATTTGCTTGGTGCTCGACAAAACGAACTTTTCCCGGAGCGACCGAATTCGCCCACGAGCGGTAGCGATCGATCCTGGCATCGGCCCCGACAACCAGCAGATAAGTCCCGGAGAGCCGGGGCGAAGTCCAGGCGGACATCAATTTGTCCAATCCTTTCCGGCGAAATCCATTGCCGACGAACAGCACAAGAGGTGCGTCGAAGGGAATATTGCATTCGTGGCGAACTGCGTATCGATGCTCAGGGCCATTGCTCGGATGAAACCGATGAGAATCCACGCCATTATATAATACGGCGATATTTTTCTCGGCGACGGGGTAATTCGCCAAAATATCGGTTTTGACGCTGTTTGAAACAGCGATAATCTTTTTCAATTGCGGAGAGCTGAATTGTCTTTTTTCGAGAGCCAGCAAACTCTGATGATACGTGCTGATCGACTGCCATGAACGGCGGCCCATGCCGCCGTGCATTGCCATCCGCGTTAAAAAACCGCGATGAGTGCCGCCGCCGCACCGTAACAAATCCGCATCGATCAAGCGGCCAAAATTTACGACAAAATCACAACTCGCTTCCCGCGTCGCCTTTTGGGCGCTCAACGCAAAACTCCATAGCCGGACCGTCCGGCCGAGCGGGGCCGCGAGCACGCGATGCGCGATAATACCGGGGGGCGCCGGCACGCCGTACTGGCTACAGAACAAGTGCACCTGATGCCCTGCCGCACTGAGGCCGACGGCGGTCTCAAAGAGATCCCTTTCGGTGCCTCCCTTTAGGTCGAGCCGCTTATGAACCAGCGCGATTTTCATTCGAGTTCAGTTACGGGGTTTTACAGCAACATTGTCGGACAGGAGCGAGCCCGGATCAAACAGCTATGACAGGATTTGCCAATTGTAGCGCAGCTGTGAGGGTCCCTTTTCGGCGCGCATCCCGCAAAACGTCGACAGCCACATGAATGGCCATAAGATCCAACAAAAGAACCACGCAACAAACTTCACCCGACTTTTTTCCAGCGGCGCCATTCGACACGCACCGATTCCCCTCAACACCACTCACGGAGCCGGTATCCCAGGTGGTCCAACCCGGCAAACAGTCGCGCTACCGCCCGTCACGGCATTTTAGGTTCAACAAGTTTGCTCCAGGCTAGTCTCTTTCGACCAACAGCGCGCCGACGAAATGCAAAATTGCCGAATTGGGCATGCTTAAAACGCATCATAATCGATTCCGCGGCCTTAACGATCGATGCTGCTAACGGCTTCGGAAAAATGCATGAGCCGGCGGAAATTTCCTCTGGGCCCGACTCCGTCGCACTCGTAGCGGCGCTTGCGTGTCTGTTGTTCCAGCCAGCGCACCAGCCGCCGATCCCGTTCCGAGAGCCGGCGTCGACCCAAGTATCGGCAGAAAAAACGCATGCGATCCTGCAACGTAACACCAGCCAGTGGCATGCGATTGAGTTGTACCAGATTGCGTTTCCATCCATGTGCGGGCCACCAACGCGGAAAACGGCTCGTGCGGTCATTGTCCATAAAATAAAACTGTGGCTCTGCCTCAGCAACCGCGACCAACAAATTGTTAGCGATCAAATCACCATGAACAAAACCGAGCCTATGAAACTGCCGCACCAACTCCGCTAACCGGGCCAGTCCGTCGCGCTTCCGTCTTAGATCGCAGCGGCCTTGCGGAGCGCCCGCTAAATCTTGCAAAAAAACCGGCAGCGGTTGTCCGTGAATTCTCAAGGTCAGAACAAATCCCACTCGAAAAACTCTAAACTGACGCAATTCACCAACCGCGACGACAGTCGGAACACGGAAACCTGCTGCCGAAAGGGCAAGTCCTTGCACCCAAAAACGCTTGGGTTTCGATGCCCTGAATAAGTTTTTCAACACATCGCCGATCCCATTGCAGTGAAACAGTTTAATAAAATAGTGTTTCTGTGCGTGCGGACCAGAGACATCAAAGGGGATCGTCTGCGGATGTTTCGAAGCCTCTCTTTCGCGGATGCGGTTCATGACAGCTTCCTGGAGCTGTTCGCTCCACCGGTCGGGCAAAACCAACAGGTCCCACGGACCGGCCCGGCGTAGCTGATAATCAGAGGGCCTCAACATTGCTGACGACCTTCGCATCGTCACGGCGGAGAGCGACAGCAATTCTGTCGCCGATTTCAGCCGTGGCGATCGATTGCATACAGAGCCTGCCGATATGGCACCGTCTACGGTTGCACGGAACACAGGGCGCGCGACCTTGAATCACCAGATCGCCATAGCCGTATGGCCCGGTTCGCTGTGGCCGGGTTGCTCCCCAAAGAGAAATAACCGGGGTTCTCACCGCGGCCGCAATATGCATTAGGCCAGTGTCCGGACCGATGGCGAGTTTCGCAAGTCCAATGATGCCGATCGCTTCGCGAAGGCTCGTGCGTCCAACAAGATTGGTTACCGTTGTCTTGCTTCCCCTGACGACCTCGTCCGCGAGTCTCTCGTCAGGCTTTCCCCCGAGCAAAACGATGTCGAGATGATACTCTTCGTGTAACAAATCCGCGCAACGGGCGATTTGCGTTGGAAACCACCGTTTGCTCTCCCAGCGTGTGCCGACAAAGAGGACCGCGAATGACCGCTTCACACCGGAAAGGTGAGTTTTGATCGATGCTCGCTCCGCGGCTTGCAGGAAGAAATCCCACTGCGGAGTCTCGCGCGGCAGCCCGAGAGCATCGGTAAACTGAAAGTAATGCTCCATTTTTGAAATGCTCTCGCCGAACGGCTCGATGTGCAAATTATTAAAAACCCAGTTGAACTCCTTGGCGTCCAAACGGTTAAAGCCGAGTCGTTGTGGCGCGCCGGACGCCCAACTAATCAAGCCGCTCTTGAGAATGCGCTGCAAATCAAACACCAGATCGAAATGTCTTTCACGGATTTGTCTTAGAAACGGACCCAGAGCTCTCCAGCTACGCGCGCGGTCAAACACGATGAGCTCATCGATTGCCGAGTTGTGCTCGAGCAAAGGCCGCGAAGCTGGTTCCACTGACCAGGCAATATACGATTGAGGGAATCCTTTTCGGAGCACTGTGGCCAACGGCAGCGCCCGGGTAACATCTCCAATCGAGCCATGCAGGATCAGTAAAATTCTTTTTGGATCTGAGCTACGAACCGAAAGCTGCATGATAATAGCTCACGAATCGGTCCCATGCCTCGGCCGGGAAAAATTTGCGCTCCGGATCAAGTTTGCGGACGGAGCGCTCGAGTCGATCAAGGTTTTTGCGGGCTAGTGGCGCAGGCAATTTACCCAAAAAGACTTTAGACTTATCGAAATCGATAACGTACGCCGCAACATCACTCCCTTCGGCGCGAATAAGAATATTCTTTAGATTTAGATCCGCGTGGTAAACGCCCTGTCGGTGGAGCGCCGCCATACTTTCGGCAATAATTTGCAAGACACGATCGAAATCCAGGCGTTCTGCAAGGCCGGTTTTTAGAGCCGACCAGAGGTCTTCTGCGTCAGACAATTGCCGGGTAATCAACCAACCGCGATAAAATGGGCCAAAAGGTCGGCTCACGCATGCGGCATAAATCTCAAGGGTTCGTAAGCCGCGCCGGCGCAGCTCTTCGGTAATGGCTAATTCACGAAACGGCCGCGGCGGCCAGGTAAAAAACCGGTCGCCCGTGAGGCGACGTAATGCACCACCATGCAGGTAAGGCCGGATGACAGCCGTTTCGCCATTCGCAAGCTGGGACAGCCAAATCGCGCCGCGACCGTAGTAGCGAGACTCGCCAGCGGTTTTCGCCGGACTACTTTGAAAAAGGGAAAAATCGATATAGTCGAGCTGATCTTGACGAATGAGCAGCCGATTGCCTCGGCCATCGACGAGTCGCTCAAAGCCTTCGGGAGAGACGCCCCAAACGAGTTTCGCTCCCATGTGACCCGGTACTTCGAGCGAGTAGTCGGTTTGCGTTATCCTTTTCGTCTCAAGAACTCGAGTTTTCAAACCGTAAGAAACTCCGGCTGAAATGTCTCCGGCCGATGACTCATGGTTTTGCCATTGCCCTGCAGCTTCTCCACGGCTTCAAGGACCGTTGTCGCTTGAATCCGTTCGATGCAATGAGCGTGACCAAGGGGGCAACGCCGGCCACCGTGCGTCCCGCAAGGCCGGCATGAAAGGTTCTTGCCCACAACGATCGCTTTGTTCGTGTAGGGGAAAAAACCGAGCTCCGGCGTCGTCGCGCAAAATATCGCTACGGTGGAAACTCTTCGGGCCACCGCGACGTGCATCGGTCCGCTGTCGTTTGTGATGAACAGAGCACAACGGCTGATGGCCGCGGGCAGCTCTCCTAAGCCAATGTGATCGACTAAGTTGATCGCCGCTCCACCCGATCGGCTCTGTACTTGTTCGACGACTAGGGCATCCTCGGGGCCGCCAAAAAGCAAAATGGAGCATGCCATGCGTTGCTTGATCATCCGGATCAATTCAGCAAATCCGGCAATCGACCAGCGCTTGGTCGCCCACACCGAACCGGGACATACGCCTATGGCCAAGTCACGTTCCTTCATGCCCAGGCTCGTGAGCTTTCGATTCACGGCTTCTTGAGTTTTTGCGCTCACCGGTAGGTCGATCTCCCGTCTGCAATCCTCCACCCGCACACCGAATGCGGTCAAAATTGACAGGTTGCGCTCCACATCATGGCGGGTTGAGTCGCGATCGACACGCCTATGAAAAAGAAACCAGCCTTTGCTTTGTCGAAAGCCGACACGGCATGGAATCCCCGCCCAATACAACATGAGAGCGCTACGCAGAGATTTGTGCGGCGTGAGCGCAAGAGTGAAGCCATGAGATTGCAGAGCTCTGGCTTTGGTGCGCAATCCGGCAAAACCGCGATCGACGTTTTTTTTATCGTCGACAATGATTTCGTCGATGCCCGGATGGTCTTGGAAAAGTTCCCGGCTCGCAGGCTGGCACAGCAGAGTCAACTTCTTGACCGGGAATTGTCTTTTGATTTCGTCGATCAAAGGCAACGTCAGAACGGTATCGCCCAAAAAGCTCGTCTGCATTAGCAATACATTTTCCCAACTCGCAAGGGCCATGAGCTACAAACGAATCGCCTCATCGATGAGCATGATCGGAATATCGTCCTTGATCGGATACATGAGCCGGCAGGCGTCGCAGATCAGCCCGTCGCCGGTTTCATTCAGATGAATATCTCCTTTGCACTTCGGGCAGGCGAGAATATCCAATAAGTCTTTGCTGATGGTCATGAGATTTCTCCTAGGGTATGGGCTACATAATCCGGTAGCTTCGGATCAATTCTGGAAAGGCGTAAACGCATCCCAACCGCGCCGATAGCCTCTTTGCGTCTGCAGCGGATCGCGATTGACAAATGGGCGGTGGTACATCGGGTGTTTGAGACTTCGTACTTCATGCTCGAGGGTGAACTTGTGATTTTGATCCTGCGGATCCACGATGTCTTTGAAACGAAACTGATGATTGCGCACGTCTTCCGAAATCAGGCCGCGACTCTTCAGGTAGGCATAAGGCGTTGAAAAATTTGCGATGTAAATGGCAACATGGTGTCCGTCGTATCGAGCAATCGGCTGCTTCGTCTCGCGGAATCGGAGCGATTGGTGACGGCCGATCTGGACCAGCCCAAACGCACCCTCCTGGTCCTCTGCGCTCCTCACCGGAGCGCCTAACGCGCTCTGATAAAATCTCAAGATACCGGCCGCGGTGCCGGTGGGCACAAGAAATTCGACGTACGGAATTCCGAGCCTCATATCGCCGAACTCAGGTTTTGATTCATAGCAACGGTATCGATTGCCCCACGGGGATGTAACGAGAAGAGAGTCGGAGTTTCGCACGAATGAAAACAGTGTGGCCTTGAGCGCCTCAGCAACGCCAGTTAGGCGCGCTTCGAGTACGTCCAGGTCGGGCAGTACCATCCCGGCATGGCCAGTAATCACTTGCGGGGTTCTAGTCGGTAAGTGGAACTGCTGTTCGCCGACATTGACCCACATATTGTTAATCCCGACGTTCAGGTACGGATCGCGTGTAAATCCCATTCCCACGACGTAAAAAAGCGTCGCCAACGATTGATCGGGAACCTGCACATTGATGTGCTCGAGCGATACAATATTGCCAACATCTTCTTCAGCGTATTCGTCCATGGAAGACCTCCATACGGTTTAGCCACGACAGAGAACTTGCTTGAGCCCTCCCAAAGCTTCACCGTTCTGTAGCCCGAATCCAATTCCACTCCTCGGTAAGTCCCTGCTCCAAGTCGATTTTTGGAGCATAACCGAGCTTGTCGCGCGCCTGGTCCAGGCGCGCTCGCGTGCGGCGCACATCCCCCTTTTGGCGATCGAAACGTTTCAACTGTGCCTTGCGGCCGGTGATCCTTTCGGCCAATTGAATCGCTTTGAGCAAACTGATCTCCGAACCGCCGCCCAGGTTAAAGACTTCTCCCCTACCGGGATAGATTGCTGCCGCGATTATGCCGTCGACGATATCCTGGCAGAATGTAAAGTCCCGGGTCTGCTCCCCGTCATCGAAGAGCGGCACCTCCTCGCCACGCAACAAAGCCCGCAAGAAGAGATGAAAGAACATATCCGACCGCTGGCGCGGACCATAGACGGTAAAGAACCGGAGCGAAACCGTCGGCACCGAAAAAGCTTTATAGTAAAGATAACACAAGTGCTCCGCAGCAAGTTTAGTAGCGCCATAGGGCGAAACCGGCCGCGTGAGACCATCCTCGCGCATGGGTAGATCGTCGGTGTCACCGTACACCGATGACGTTGATGCATAAATAAACTTGGAGAGAGCCTGCCCTCTTGTCGCTTCGAGCAACAACTGCGTCGCGACAATGTTGTTATCCGTATAGCGGGTAAACTCGTTGCCCCAACTGGCTCGGACACCCGGTTGGCCGGCAAGATGAAAAATGTATGTGGCGCCGCGCAGAAGCTCGATCAAGTCACTGCGCAAGAGATCGCTCTCGATAAAGCTGAATCGTGTATCCTGCAGCAAGCCTAGAAGATTATCGTCTTTGAAACGGCGGGGATAATTATCGAGAAAATTGTCAATTCCGACGACTTCGTGCCCCGCACGGAGCAGTCGTTCCGCTAAATGGGAGCCAATGAACCCGGCGACACCTGTGACAACTGATTTCACCAGCATTTGCGCCTGCAGGCGACAGCGCTCGGTGCCGCTGCGTCGCGCCACGCCTCGAACATCTTCCTGAACCCGAAGATACCACCAAAACCCGGAGCTTTGTGGACCATCTGCTTCACGAGAAGACGCTATCTCGAGCGCGATTGAGTTTCTCGACGATCGCGTCGATCAGAGCATCGCCGTTCTCCACCGACATGGCGACCCGCAATGCCAGCAATTTGTCTTTTGCAAATGGAAACTGTACCAGCTTCACAATATCCTTCTCGGTCGTGATGATCAAATCAACCCGTCGCGCTACCCGGTTGATCTCCTGCCAGTCCCGCGCCGTGTAGGTATGATGATCGGGAAACTCCAAAGACTCGACGATCTCGCCTTCCCAATCGTAAACCAACCGATAAAATGGTCTCGGGTCGGCGACACCGGTGACCGTAACGATTTTGCTCCGGTAGAGAAGCGTAAGCGGAAATTCCTTGGACCCGTTCGCGCCGAAGCTTAGCAATGAAACCGGAGATAACGAGGCGGCGAAGACTTTCTCACCGCCGTTGCCTCGAATGACTGAACTCCACTTATCATTGGCCCCGGTGATCAAGAGGAAGTCGGCGCGTCGATAATTTTGTCGCGGCTCACGAAATGGACCGGCCGGCAGCATCCAGCCGGAGCTATCTGCCCCCAATAATAGGAGGTCGATATCCCGTTTGACGCGCCGATGTTGGAAGCCGTCGTCGAGAATAAAGATATCGACTTCTTTTTTCTTCAGCAGCTCTAACGCAGCCTTGGAACGATCTTTGGCGACCGCGACGGTCTGCCCGTACAATGCCGCCATCATGAGGGGTTCATCACCGGATGTTGCGGCGCTTCCAGGCATGAGAGTCTCTTGACTCGGCTCGATCACCATTGTGCCGGCGTTGCGCCGGCCATAGCCGCGGCTCAATATTCCGCTGCGGATTCCCCTATTTTTCAGTGCATCGGCGAGCCACAAGCAACTCGGTGTCTTACCCGTGCCACCGACGGTGAGATTGCCGACGCTCACTACGGGTTTCGGCAATCGCACGGACTTGGCACACCCGAGCGTAAACAAGCCATTACGGAACTGAGCGCCGATCATGTACAAGAACGATAGCGGCAGAAACAGCAGCCATACACATTTGCCGACCACGCCTTTGCGTCCCCAGACATCCCGAATCGAGAGATTCATTGCTTCATGCGCTGTCCTGGATGGCCCATCAAAAACAAGTTACAAATAGCGTGTGGCGAGAGACAGATTCTTCGTCAGTGCTTCCTGATGAGCTGCGGCAAAATCCGCGGCGCTTTGCCCTATCCTATGGCGCGCCTCGGGGTCGGCTAATAGCTTCGTTAAGACGTGCGCCAGATCTTCTGCCCCGTGCACCTCGATGGCGCCACCGCTGCGCTTCATGCCTTCGGCAATCGTCCTGAAGTTCTCCATATAAGGCCCAAAAAGAACCGGTTTTCGGCACCGTGCTGGCTCGAGAATATTGTGCCCGCCGGCATCAACCAGACTTCCGCCAACAAAAGCCAGATCGGCCGCGTTGAAGAATTCCGTCAATTCCCCGACGGTGTCGAGCAGCAAGACATCTTTTCGAAAATATTGATCCGGTTGCAACGTCGTCTTACGCTCGAAACTAAAGGAAGATTCCCTCAACAGTTTTTCCACCTCGGAGAAGCGTTCCGGGTGGCGTGGCGCCAAAACCATCATAAGTTTCGGTATGCCGGCCCGAGCCAGTTGCAGCGCCCGAAGCAATGCCAATTCCTCGCCGCGATGGGTGCTTCCGGCGACCAAAACCTGCCGATCTGGAACAGTGGAACGAACAACGTTTTCGCGTCCGCTGACTACGCCATCCACAGCGAACTTCAAATTGCCCACGACAGAAACTTTTTTTTCCGGCGCGCCGAGCTTGAGCATGCGCGCTGCATCCTCCCCCGACTGCATGCCGAGGGCGGTATACTGTGCGAGCACGTGGCGAAAAAACGGCCGCGCGAGCTCGTAACGCGATAGAGCCTTGTCGGAAAGCCTTCCGCTCAACATGATCGTTGGGATTCCACGTCGGTAGGCTTCGCGGACAAGATTCGGCCAGATTTCAGTCTCGAGGAAGAGCAACAACGAGGGACCGATGCGCTTCACCGCGCGGCGCGCGACCCAGGAAAAATCCAGCGGAAAAAAGATAACCTTGTCGCCGACCCCGGCTTGGCGGGCAACGCGATTGCCGGTGGCTGTGAAAGTCGAAATCACGACACTCCGCTCAGGCGCTTCAGCTTTAAGCGCGCGGACCAGCGCAGCTGCAGCGCGGACCTCCCCTACGGACGCAGCATGAATCCAGATCGGATCGCGCAGGCCTGAAGTCAGGCTTTTTCCGTAGCAGGCGAAGCGTTGAACGAAACCGTCCCGATAACGTGGACCGAGAAACCAAACCAACGGAACAAACGGGGCCGCAAGCATGAAGACGACGATCAGAAGAAAGTTGTACAAAACGTAGCTCACCCACAAGTGACAATCTCTACTGCAACACGCTGTGTTCCTCGCCATTGCGTTCTTCCAAGGCTTGAATCATGTACAAACGATTGTATTCCCCATTCCTTGCGAGCAACTCTTCGTGAGTTCCGTCCTCGGCGATTGTGCCATCGACCAGTACTACGATGCGGTCCGCTCGACGGACCGTCGATAGGCGATGTGCGATCACCACGGTGGTGCGGTCGGTCATAAGATTTTCTAGCGCGTCCTGCACGAGGCGCTCCGAGTCGGTGTCCAGAGCGGACGTGGCCTCATCGAGGATTAAAATCGGCGCATTTTTTAGCAAAGCTCGCGCGATGGCCAAGCGCTGCCGTTGCCCGCCTGACAGTTGCATCCCCAGTTCTCCCACGAAAGAGTCATAGCC
>DATIEH010000261.1:0-5258 GCA_035455905.1 Binatia bacterium
CCGACGACCTCGGGCTTGACCACCAGGTAATTATTTACGCGCAGCGTGGGAAAGCGCTCTTTCAACCCGGTTCGCGTCGGTGTGCGGCCGAACTTTTCGGCGAAAAATTTCATTCCGCCATCCGGCGCCAGAGCCCAGTCGATCAGAAGCGCGGCGGCATGCGGATGGGGAGAATTTTTTGTCAGCAGAAGATACGCGGGATTCGACAACACGGGATCGAACAGGAGCGTTTCGACCGGCGCGCCTTCGTCCTTGAGTTGCAGCGGCCTATAACCGTAGAGCCAGGGCGCCATCTGGATCTCGCCGGCGCCGATGAGGTTCGCCTGCTGAGTGTGGCCCGACACCATTCTCGGTTCGAGCTTCGCGAGCCCTTTGAAATAATTCAGCGCCTTTTCTTTTCCCCAATGGATCAATAGCGCGCCGAACAGATCTTGATCGGCCGGATCGAGGGAAAAACGTCCTTTCCATTTCGCATTGAGCAACTCCTCATAGCTCTTCGGCGCTTCCGGCGGTTTGATATGCTTGGTATTGAAGCCGAGCGCGATGACGAAGTGGTAATGCGCCGTCCAAAATCCCTTGTCGTCCATGAAGTCTTTCGGAATACCTTCTCGACTGGGCGAAAAATAGGGATCGATCAGTCCCATCTGCGATAACGTGTGAGTCTCGCCGGCGGAAATATCGATGACGTCGGCAAAAGTCTGTCCGGCGCGGGATTCGGTCGCAAACTTGTTGAAAACGCCGGAAGCATTGGCACGGTAGTGTTCCGCAGTGATAAACGGATATTTCTTCTGAAATTCATCGAGCAACGGTTTCAGCTGA
This sequence comes from Binatia bacterium, assembly GCA_035455905.1. GTDB lineage: Bacteria > Desulfobacterota > Binatia > UBA9968 > UBA9968 > DP-20. Next base: position 820 of record DATIEH010000261.1, read on the forward strand.
TCGACGGCGGTAAAACTATAAATCACGACCTTGCCTTCTTTCTTGGCGCCTTCGCTGAGTTTTTGTTCACGCTCTTTGCCCTTCACACCGTCGTACGGCCTAAGCGCGGGCGTACTCTGCGCAAAGCAGACCGAGCCAGCAAGCGCGAACATAAGAAGCGCGAGGCTGAATGCATAGCGGTTAAAGCTTCGGTGGTTTTTCATTGAGGCTCCTGTCTGTTTCCCGCTTGACAACCGCGGCTTGCTCGTATGAGAAAGTTACAATCGTAACCGTCGCGTCTGGAGATCTCGATGCAAGGCGCGGCGTTGTGTTCACCGGCCGATACAAAGCCATACAAGTTTATTTACGTCAAGGAGATTTTATGGCGAACGTACAACCCCTGGAAACCGCTAGCGATGGCTCGCCGACGCGGGCGCTGGCGGAGTTCGTCTCTGGAGTTTCCTATAAAAACCTCCCGTCCGAGGTCGTTTCGCACATCAAGTTTTGTCTCCTCGACTCACTCGGCTGCGCGCTGTTCGGCTCGACACTCCCCTGGGGGAAAATCATCACTTCCTTTACAAAGGAATTGGGCAAGGGCAAAGGCGCGCTCATCTGGGGCGACGGCAGCGAAGTTCCCAGCACCAGCGCGCCGCTCGCCAATGGCACGCTAATTCACAGCTTTGAGATGGACGATTTGCACCGCGTCGGAGTGATTCACCCCGGATCGGAAGCGATACCCGCGACCGACGCGTTGGTCCGTCATGTCGGTAACGTCGACGGCAAACGGTTTCTTACCGCGGTCGCGGTCGGCTATGAAGTCGGTTGCCGGGTCGGCATGACTGGCGGAGCGGCGCAGCTCCGCCGCGGATTTCACCCGAGCGCAACCTCGGGAACTTTTGCCGCGGGAGCGGCGGCTGCCAAGATGTTGCGCTTGAATCCGGTAAAGACAATCCATGCGCTGGGAATCGCAGGGACGCAGGCCGCGGGTCTGATGGCCGCTCAACACGCTTCCATGGTGAAGCGGATGCATCCCGGGCGCTCGGCTCAGGCTGGAGTCTACGGCGCGTTGCTCGCGCAAAAAGGCTTCACGGGGATCGAAGACGTTTTAGAGGCGCCGTACGGCGGCTTCTGCTCCACTTTCATCGACAAGCCGAATCTCTTCCACCTCACCGACCGATTGGGAGAGAGATTCGAGACACTCAACGTCGGTTTCAAGCCGTACCCCTGCTGCGGCAGCAATCACACGTCCATCGACGCGCTCAAAAAAATACTTCGTGATCATCCGGAAGTCAGCGCGGAAAATGTCGCCAAACTGCGGATTCGGACTACGCGCGCGACCAAACTGCACGTTGGCTGGCCCTACGAGCCCAAGAGCATGACCACGGCGCAAATGAATCTTCCATTCTGCGTCGCCGTGCTGTTGCACGATCGCGAATTCTTCGTGGATCAGGTTACGGCAAAATCGATTCGCCGTCAGGATGTGCTCGCGACGACCAAAAAAATCGACGTGGTCGAAGACACGCAGTTCGAAGCTTTAGGCGACGAGGGCCGCCATGGAGTCGAAGTGGAGGTCGAATTGCATAACGGCAGTCGCTATAGCGAGAAAGTTCTTCACGCCAAGGGAAGCGACAAGCACCCGATGACGGAGGATGAGGTTTTGCGAAAATTCGATCTACTCGCGTCCCGCGTCCTCTCGAGCACGCGGGTGGAAAGGCTCCGGGACATGCTGCTCAATCTGGAAAAACTCGACGATGCGCGACAGATCGCCAAGCAGCTCACGGCCGCTTGAGCATTATTTTCTCCGGTGGAAGCGACCTATGTTCCTTGAATTTCGCGGCGGGGCTCAGTTTTCATCGCTGAACTATCGGCCGTAGAGTTGGTTCACAAAGCCGCTTTTTTCGAGCTGGGTGAGAAGCGAGTTGTCGATGAACTGTTCCGGCTTCGCGGCATTCGCTCCCGCATGTCGGGTGAAATTCAGCACGGACTGCACGCCCGCGGTGGAAACGTAGGGAACACGCTCCCAGACTTTGATAAAGGTCTGATAGGTTTCGTCCAAGTCTTCTTGATTGGTGGTTTTCGTAAATGTCCCGATGATCTGTTTGGTTTCTTTCGGGTTGGTTGCGGCGTAGCGCACGGCTTCCATATATCCCTGAAGAAAGCCGCGGACCCGATCGCGATGTTCCTTGATAAAATCTCGCGTGGTCGCGAGACCGGCGTGGATCATCGGAATATTCCGCTCGGGGACGTTGACGATTTCTTTGAAACCCGCCTGACGCGCTTTGAGAGTTACCGGCGCCGAAATGATGCCCGCATCGATGACACCGCTGGTCAGCGCGGCGAGAATTTCCGGGCCGGTTTTCAAATAAAGCATCTTGACGTCTTGACCCGGCACCAAGTTAGCCTCCTGACACAAAATGCGCACCAGATGGTCGCTGATCGAGCCGGGAGATAACGCTGAAACCGTTTTGCCGCGCAGATCGGCCAGCGATTGAAACTCCGGTTTGGCGAAAATCGAAAGCACGATTCGGTTCGCGATTCCAGCGATGTAGACGACTCCTTCTCCGTTGAGGCCGGCTTCGAGCAATTCGCCGCCCGGCGTGATGATGTCTACATTCTTGGTGAGCAGTGCCTGGGTGCCGGTCGTGAGCGGCAGAAATTTCAAATCGACCGAGATGCCGTATTTGTTGAACAGCTTGTTTTCGGAAGCCACCCAAAGCGGCGTGAACACACCCCCGATCGCGTTGTAGCTCGCGCGCACCACCGGCAACTCGGCGGCAAATGAACGGCTGAATGAAAACAGCCCACTCCAGAGGAATAGCCCGGCAACAATTCTTGTCAGCTTCACACGCTTATTCCTTTCCAAATTCTCCGGATTGCCGTGCCCAGCGCGCCAGGTCGTCATGGCCGGCAAAGACGACGCCCTCGAATTGTTTGGCGTAGGTAAGAAATTCATCGAGGACCTTCGACCGAAACGGCCGGCCGGTAATGAAGTCATGCACCACGAGCGGCATCATGACGGCGCGTTCCGCGCCGCGCTCGTACAATGCATCGAAAGCCGATTTGAGGCCGCGCAGCATGAAATCCGGCGGATTGGCATTCCAGGTGGAGAAGCGCGACGGCGGAAACGCGGGATTGGTGATGTCGACGCCGAGCGCGGTGTCGCTATAGGTCGCAAACGGAATTTCGAGCATCTCCCGGCCGTGGCCTTCGATTAACGAAGGCAGATCGTCGTTCCACATGCTGCCGTCCCATTCGATATCGGAATGTTCCAACAAGAGATCGAGCGTATTATGACTCGCAAAGCAGGTGCGCCAGCCGCGAATGTGCTCGCCCAGCAAGTCTTCGAAGACCAAGACGGTTTTTTTGATCAGCGCAGTTTCCGTGTCCGGCGGCATATTACACATCATCTCGTGAGCGTAGGTGTGGCCGGCGATACAATGCCCGGCTTTCTGCACGGCGCGCGAGACCTCGGGATATTTTTCCAAGGTTGCGCCGCAGATGAGCCACGTGCCGCGGACACCGTGCTTGTTCATGATATCGAGCAGACGCCAGGCGCCGCGGCGAGCGCCGTACTGACGCTCGCTATAGTCGAAAGGATCGGGTTGGCCGTCGGGCATCGGACAGGTCGCTTCCTCCGATTGGTGATGGACGCTGATCGCGACCGGCAAGCGCACACCCTCGGGCCAACGAAAACTTTTCCTGTAACCTTTCTCATTCCACATGAAAGACTCCTTCGCAGGGGTTCAACGCTCGGTCGAGTTCAAGCGCCAAGCTGCAACCTCGTTGCACTGCGCAAACCGGAACTCTTCATGGCCGACCAACCGCTCCAAAAGGCGGCCAAGCACCCGCAGTGTTGCGGGACGTCCGGTGGCCCAGGTCTGGAGGCTCAGATTCATCAGGCGTGGAGCTTTTTCACTCTCCTGGTAAAGCACATCGAGCTCATTGTTCCACACGCTCGCAAGGCCGTCGGGACCGCCGCGTTGCGGATAAGGATAACCGACGTAAGTTTTGTCGGCGGTACTTGTCGTAAACGGAATCTCGACAATTTTCTTTGCTCGCGTCTCAAACAAATACGGCAGGTCGTCGTTCAAAAGACTGCTGTCCCAAGCCAGCCCTTCTTCCGCGAGAATGTCGAGTGTCTTCGGACTTACGCGATAATCGGGACAACGCCAGCCGCGTATCTTTACCCCGGCGATGTCCTCCAAGACCTTGGCCGAGCGGCGCACGTTCGCACGTTCCTGCTCTTCGCTGGCGGTCCGGATCGAGGCGAAGCTGTAGCCCATACCGGCGATCTCATGCCCCGCTTTGGCCGCTGCCTGCACGGTCTCGGGATATTTCTCCGCAGTGGTGCCGAGCACAAAGAAAGTCGCTTTGACGCGATATTTCTCGAGCAGCTCGAGGATATTCCAGATGCCGCGGCGGGCGCCGTACTGGATGGCGCCGCCGACCATATAGTTGGG
>DATIEH010000262.1:0-6380 GCA_035455905.1 Binatia bacterium
TGTGTTCTGGGACGCTGCCGAAGATGCCGGAATTGTCGTGTCTTACCATGTCGGCGGCAGCGTGCAGCGCGGTACGGTTCGGGCGACCATCGATTCCGTCAAGCCGGGTGAGCGCCAGGGAGTTTTCGATATGGGACTGAGCAACGGCGCGACTTCGTTTTTCAATCCGTTCGTCAACATGTTTAACTTCGGCACACTCGAGCGCCATGCCAAATTAAAGTTCTGCCTCGCCGAGTCGGCCATCGGCTGGATTCCCTTTGTCGTGCAGGAGATGGATTACCGTTACAAGCGGCAATTCGAGAGAAGAAAATCCGAGGACATTCCCCTCAAAGCGATGCCCAGCGAGATCTTCAAACGGCAAGTTTGGGCGACGTTTCAAACCGACTTTGTCGGACTGCACCTGACCCAATTCTTCGGCGACGGCCATATCATGTGGGGCTCCGATTATCCGCACCCTGACAGCACCTGGCCTTTTTCGCAGGAGATTATCGCCAAAGACTCAGGGCATCTGGCAGAGGATCTGAAAAAGAAAGTTTACCGCGACAACGCCGCTGTTCTATACGGGCTCTAGCGACGTCAGTTAGAAGTTGAATAACTGCCGCATTTTCACTCTTTAAGAGCCTACGTTGTCCGATGCTGCATAAATCCCTCGTGTAGGATTTTTGCTTCCTCTTCCGTCAACGTCAGAAGTAAAACTCTTCACCAAGTTCTCCTTCGAAAAATCAAGATTCTCGAATATTCGAGTAGTTGCCAATTGCGCAGCGGGCCGCAAATGGCCTGAGATCTGCTTTACTATCGCATCGGGGAGCGCCGAATCACCTCAAATGTCCCGCATGAACACCAAAAACAAAGAACAATTATCGCTGGACTCGGCCGCAAGACACATCCTCGAGGAGTGTCGAATACCTGGCATTCAAGCGCTGTTTGGCTTTCAGTGCTAGATCTCAAACTCTGGCCGATCTTTTGTTCAGGTGCAATTCCTCGAGGGACAGAACAACGACTGGCTTCGTGTGAGTTTCGGGTCTGGATGCCGATGGAGTACAGACGCGACATTAATGGGTTGTGGCATTTCTGTGATTGCTGTCCGCGCTGGCCGGAGAACTCTTTCAATATCATCCGTTCAGAAAAACTCCCGCCGGATTTCGACCTTTGCGAGATTTGCAAGACGCTGAGCAAAACCGACGATCCGAACAATCCGCGCTCGTGAATCGCCAAACGATGCACGACTCGAATCGTTGCTCTTCGCAAATAGACGGTCTGCTGCGCCAACTCCAAACGAGTGGAAAACGGATCTGTCGCGCGCTAAGGATTCTTTGTCACCGTCGAGCAAACTGCGGATCGAGTCGGCGCTTCTCTCGGCGTCATTTGCGCGTAGCTCATAGTCGCGACCAGATGTATTCGGCCGAATTCGAGGGGCGTTAATCTCTGCGGCGCGAGGGTGATTCCCCGGAAGCGGTTAGCGGCAGAATTACTTTGAACGTTGTGCCTTTTCCCGGCTCGCTCTGAACTTCAATTCGTCCGCCGTGGTTCTTGATGATGCGCTCGCAGATTGGTAGTCCCAAACCGAGTCCCGTCTTCTTATTGGCGGTGTAAAAGGGCTGAAAAATTCTATGCACCTCGTAGGCTGTCATTCCGCGTCCAGTATCCGTAACCCTGATTACGGTGGTTTGTTTGTCGCTGCCCTGCTCCGCCCCCACGGTCAATGTGCCGCCATCCAGCATGGCATCGACCGCATTTAGATATAGATTTATCAACACCTGCTCGAGCTGCTGCGGATCGGCGATTATGGGGGGCACGTCCGGCTGGATGCGGCGCGCCAAAGTCACCTTTTGTTTGTAAAGCCGGCTCTCCATCATGTGCAGGGTGGTGTCGATTACCGCGTGAACGTAAGTCTGCCGCCGCTGCGCATCGCCCGGACGGGCAAATTGCATCAAGTCCTGGATGATTTTTTCGCAACGCTTGGTTTCCTCGTCAATGATCCGTAACGCCTGATATTGCGGGCTCGAAGGATCGGTTTCTTCGAGAAGATCTTCGACGAATCCCATGATCACGCCGAGCGGGTTGTTGAACTCGTGCGCCATCGACGCAGTAATTTCACCGAGGGAAACCAGGCGGCCGGAAGCGATCAGCTGCTGCTCCAGCGCGCGATTGTGCTGACGCAATCGTTCTTCGTTAGCCAGCAATTCAGCCGTGCGTTTGCGCTCGGTGATATCTTCCATCGCGAGCAAGATCAGTTTCCCCTGGGTGGTTTCCCGCTCGATCCGCCTGGCGTTGAGCAGCAGGTGACACGGACCTGTGGCGGGAAATTCGTGCTCGATTTCGAAATCATTGAACACGGTATCCTTGAGGACAAGATCCCGCAGCAATTCACGCAGGCGCGGAATACTCCACTGCCCATTGCCGAGATCGAATATCAACTGATTTTCGACATCGGCGGGCATGAGCTGAAACGTTTGGTGAAAAGCCCGGTTGGCCGAGACGACCCGCAAATCACTGTCGAGCACGAGAAGCGACTCGCGCACGGTGTCGACGATTTCCTGGGCGAAATTTCGCGCCTCCCGCATCGAGATTTCCGATTGTTTGAGCGCGGTGACATCGTTGAATGTGAGGACCACGCCATCGATCTTGTTGTCTATTGTGCGGTACGGCAGACAAGTCAGCAAAAACCAGTGGTTGTCCGACGAACGCACTTCTCTCCTTGACACTGCGAGGCTCTGCAGCACGTTCTTGGCATCGAGGGTAAGATCCACGCCGGCGAAGCGCTGCGCCATGTCCTCGATGGGACGGCCAACGTCGGTCGGAATCAGGTTCATAATTGCGGTTGCCGATGGCGTGAAGCGCTTGATGCGAAACTGATTATCGAGAAATATCGTCGCCACATTAGAAGAATTCAAAAAGTTCACCAGATCGTTATTGACCTCGGTGAGCTCTTCGAGCTTGGAATTGAGCTCGTGATTGACGGTATTGAGCTCCTCGTTGACCGCCTGAATCTCTTCCCTGGAGGTCTCCAGCTCTTCATTGGTCGACTGCAGCTCTTCGTTGATCGAGAGAATTTCTTCGTTGGCGGCCTTGAGCTCTTCGGCTGAGGTTTCGTACTCATCGATCGTGAGCTGAAACTCACTCTTCAGCGACTTTAGCTCGGCTTCGAGCTGAGCTACCAAAGACTCGTCTTCGCTGGGACGGCCGACTATTTTTTTCTGGTCGATGATGTCCACCGTATCTTCGAAAATAACTGCGTACAGACGGTCGGCTTTTGCAGAGCCGGTGATCGCTCTGATCGTAATGTTGACGAGCAAGCTGGAGCCGCGACGATTGAGCTCGACCCTCTCGAACCTGACCGGTTCGTTATCGTTGGCGAGCTTGCGCAGGGCGAGCCGAAGCTTTGCCGAGAGCCTGGCTTCGACCATGTTGAGCAAGTTTAAATTGGCCTCGCCGGTCGGATGTTCGAGATATTTGCCGGTGGTACCGAAGAAGTGCAGGATGCCTCCATGTTCATCGACCAGGACGGCAGCCGCCCTGAAATGTTCGAGCAGAATCTGCTGATTCAGCTCGGTAACATTTGGATGGGACGGCAACTTTGGCAAAGTCTCCGATTCCCAATTTTTGCCACCCGCGTACGGAAACCCTGGCAACGCTGGAGTGGCGGTGGTGCGGCGATAGATACGCCATTTAGAAGACATCGGCACAAACAGCGCGCTCTGCGAAGCCATCCCGTCAGATTTGCCTAAGAATAGAAATCCGCCGGAGCTGAGCGCAAAAGCGAACAATGACAGCAGTTTTCGTTGCACGGCCGGTTCGATATAGATCAAAAGATTGCGACAGCTGATCAAATCGAGCCGAGAGAACGGCGGTTCGGTGAGCAGGTTTTGCAGCGAAAAGACAACCGATTCGCGCAGCCGTTTGCTGATTTGATACGTCGAATCCTGTTTGGTAAAAAACCGAACTAGGCGCGGCTCCGTGACATCGGCGGCGATGCTGTGAGGATAAATTCCGTTGCGGGCAAACTTCACAGCCTCGCCGTCGACATCCGTGGCAAAAACTTGCAGCGGACAATTCTTATCGGCAGCGTCGAGCTCTTCCAGGAGCAGAATTGCGATCGAGTAGGCTTCCTCGCCGGTCGAGCAACCGGGGATCCATACCCGCAAGGGAGCATTGTTTTCTCGTTGTCGAACCAGCGGCGCGATGACGGTCCGGCCGAGCTCCTCGAACGCCTCCGGATCGCGGAAGAAACTGCTGACGCCAATCAGCATATCCCGGCCGAGCTCGTCGGCCTCGTCCGGATTGGCTTGGAGAAATCGTAAATAGTCGGCAAGGGAGTCGAGGTGATTCATGCCCATACGCCGCTCGGCTCGGCGCAGCAAGGTGGTTTTCTTGTAAGCGCTGAAGTTGTTCGAATTGCGCATTGCCAGCACGTCCAGGATCGCATCGAGCAGCTCGAGTTTTTCATGCTCATCGGATTTGCCAGCAGCGCGGTGGTGCGGTTTGTACCGCTGCAGGGCTTGAGGAATCTCCGCTAACGACAGGACGCAGTCGACCATGCCGGTGGCGATGGCGCTCCTGAGCATCGCGTCAAATTGAGCGGTCTCAGGCTGTTGTACAATCGTGAAACCGCCGGCGGCGCGCACCTCACGGAGTCCCAGTGTTCCGTCGGAGCCGCTGCCGGAAAAAATCACGCAAACGGATCGTTCGCGCTGATCTTCCGCCAACGATCGAAAGAAAAAATCGATCGGCATACGGACGCCGTCGCGCTTTTGGGGTACGGAGAGGTAGAGGTGGCCTTTGTCGATGCGCAGAAACTTATTCGGCGGGATCGTATAGATGTGATCGGCTGTGATCACCATCCCGTCGGCCGCTTCCATGACTTCCATCTGCGTATGCTTCGCCAGAATGTCGGCCATGTAGCTCTCGTGACCGGGATCGAGGTGTTGGATGACGACGAAAGCCATGCCCGAATGGGACGGCATGGCGCCGAAGAATTCTTTCAGGGATTCTAGTCCACCGGCGGAGGCGCCGATGCCGACGACGATCAAATCTGGTTCTGAGTCAGGCAATTGCTTTCCGTGGAATCGAACGTTAAGCACTACCGCTACGGCAAGTCAAGTCACTTGCTCAAACTGGGCAAGTGGATTTCAAAAGTTGCTCCTTGTCCCGGCTGGCTTTGAACTTTAATTTCGCCGCCATGATTTTTGACGATGCGCTCACAGATCGGCAGACCTAATCCCAGGCCGCGACGTTTTTTTGCCGTATAAAAGGGTTGAAAAATTTTGTCAAGCGCCGAGGGCTCGATGCCAAGTCCGGTGTCCGCCACCGAGATCACAATTTCCGCGGCACCGGCCTCTTTTTTTAGATCGGCGCCGACCGTGAGTTGGCCGCCGTTCGGCATTGCGTCGATGGCGTTAAGGTAGAGATTCACCAGCACCTGCGCAAGTTGCTGCGAGTCGGCGTGAACCCGCGGCAAATCACGCGCCACTTCTTTGACGACCTGGATCTTTTGTTTATAGAGATGGTTTTCCACTAACTCCAAAGTTTTATCGATGGCGGCCTGGACATTCACCGGAGCCATTTCGGCCGCTTTCGGTTTGGCGTAGTCCAGTAGGTCCTCGACGATCTTTTTGCAGCGATACGCCTCCTGATTGACGATTTGCAGAGAGCGGTAGTCGGGATCCTCCGGCTTGGCCGTGGTCAGCATGTCTTCGACAAAGCCGATGATGATACCGAGCGGATTATTGAACTCGTGCGCCATCGATGCGGTGACTTGTCCGAGCGAAACCAGGCGGCCCGAGGCGATGAGCTGCTGTTCGAGCTCCTGCGCCTGATCGCGGAGCTTGCGCTCGCTCTCGCGCAGCGCCTCTTCCGCCGCCTTGCGATCGCTGATATCGCGGTTCGCCGCGATCACGATCGGCGGACTGTCGGGATTGCGCCACAAGACCATTCTGCTGTCGACAACGATTTCTCTGCCGTCCTTGGTGCGGTGGCGGAGCTCGCCGTTCCAGAGGCCCTCGCGCTGCAAAATTTGTTTGATTCCCTGGACGCCGCCCTCGCGCCGAGTCTGCAGCAGCGCGGACGGTCGCCTGCCTTGCGCCTCATCGCGGGTGAAGCCGTAGAGCCGCTGGGCGCCGCGGTTCCAATTGATGATGCCGCCGTCGAACTGCCACTGAAAAATGGCGTCGTGGGTTTCTTCCAGCATCTGGGCCTGGCGACGGGCCAGCTCTCGGGTGCGCACGCGATTGCCGATATCGAGATTGATGCCGACCCAGCCGGTGATCTTGCCGGCGCCGTCGCGCACCGGCATGCCGCGCGCGAGAATTGGATGCCATTCGCCATCGACGCCTTTGACGCGGTATTCGCGTTCCCACACGCCGCCAGCGCGGACGCATGCC
>DATIEH010000263.1:0-2823 GCA_035455905.1 Binatia bacterium
AACAGGAAAGCATGAGTCAAACCAACGCCAGATCAGACTGTCTAACCTGCAATGTTGCTTCGTATCCAGAGAAAATTTTCAGCGGGCAAAGGCAGCGCGAACGCGCTCAAGCCAATCGGAAAACCGCCTGGGCTCTGAGCGGCGCAATCGCAATGGCACTGCTGTTGTGGGCAAGGCAAAGAAAGCGAGGCGATTTATGAATGTTCGAGTGCTCGAAAAGGGGGCGCAGAGCACGTACGCCCTGATCTTCGACAAGGACGAGGAGTTCATCGCCGGGCTTACGTCCTGGGCCAAGGAAAACAAGCTGGGCGGAAGTCACTTTACCGCGATCGGCGCTTTTCGTGAAGTGACGCTTGGTTATTTCGATCGAGACAAAAAAGCTTACCAAAAAATACCTGTTCGCGAGCAGGTGGAAGTACTCTCGCTCATCGGCGATATCGCGCTGAAGGACGGCATCCCGCAAGTCCACGCTCACGTCGTGGTGGGAAAATTCGACGCCAGTGCTCACGGCGGCCACATTCTCGAGGCACGCGTCTGGCCGACCTTGGAACTCATTCTCACCGAGTCGCCAAAGCATCTGTGCCGTAAATACGATCCGGAAACCGGCCTCGCATTGATCGATCCACTCCAATAAAAATGGCCGCGGAATCGACCAGAGTCATTTATGCGGCAATCGTGGCAAATCTCGCAATCGCCGTGACGAAGTTCGTCGCCGCCAGTTTTACGGGCAGCTCGGCAATGCTCTCCGAAGGGATCCATTCACTCGTCGATACCGGCAACGGCGGCTTGATGCTTTTGGGCGTTCGTCGCAGCCGACGACCTGCTGATGCGGCGCACCCGTTCGGCTATGGCAAGGAGCTTTACTTCTGGACGTTGATTGTCGCGATCGTCATTTTTGCGGTGGGCGGCGGCATATCGATCTACGAGGGTATTCTCCATATTCGCAGTCCCAACCCGATTGCTGATGCCCTCTGGAACTATGCTGTCCTCGGGATTGCCATGGTATTCGAAAGTTATTCTTTCACAGTGGCATTCAAAGCATTCCAAGCTGAGCGCGGCAGACTCAGCATCTGGCAGTCCATCAATCAGAGTAAAGATCCCACCACTTACACGGTGTTGTTTGAAGACTCCGCCGCTCTAGTCGGATTAGTGGTGGCTCTCATCGGCGTTTTTTTTGCGCAGTTCCTCGAAAACCCTTACTTCGACGGCGCCGCATCTATTGTCATCGGCATGATTCTCGCAGCCGTAGCGGTTTTACTCGCGTACGAAAGTAAAGGTCTGCTCGTCGGAGAAGCCGTCGATCCCGAGACTTTAAAAGAGATTCGCCGTCTCGCCGAATGTGATGCACGGGTCGAGAGCGTGAAGAACGCGCTGACGATGTATTTCGGTCCGCACACTATTCTGCTCGCGATGGATTTGAGCTTTCGCCCGAATCTTTCGGCAATTGAAGTCGAAGAGAGTATCGATCGACTGGAGGAGAACGTTCGCAGTCGCTATCCGAACGTGAAGCATATTTTTATCGAATCGGAGTCGTTGGCGCCGGTGTCGAAGAGGAGAATCGCACATGGATAGACAAGTGGTCGTGATTACCGGCGCTTCCGCCGGCGTGGGCCGCGCCACTGCGCGTGCTTTTGGCGAACGCCGGGCGCGAGTCGCGTTGCTCGCCCGCGGGCGCGACGGATTGGCGGCGGCGAAACGGGAGATCGAGACAGTGGGCGGCGAAGGATTCGTTTTTCCCGTCGACGTGGCCAACCCAGAGCAGGTCGAGGCGGCGGCGCAAACAGTGGAAGAAAATCTCGGACCCATTGACGTCTGGATCAATAACGCCATGACATCGGTTTTTTCACCGGTGAAGGAGATGACCGCGGAAGAGTTCAAGCGGGTGACCGAGGTCACTTATCTTGGTTATGTGTATGGCACTTTGTCGGCCTTGAGACGGATGCTGCCGCGCGATCGCGGCGTGATCGTCCAGGTCGGTTCCGCGCTGGCCTATCGGGGTATTCCGCTGCAAGCCGCCTACTGCGGTGCCAAGCATGCGATTCAAGGTTTTATGGATTCGCTGCGCTGCGAGCTGCTGCACGATCATAGCAATGTTCGCGTCACGATGGTGCAGATGCCCGCGCTCAATACGCCGCAGTTTTCCTGGGTAAAAAGCCGATTGCCGAACAAGCCGCAACCTGTGCCGCCGATTTATCAACCGGAAGTTGCCGCTGAAGCGATCCTTTGGGCTGCCGATCATGATCGCCCCGAGCTTTACGTTGGATGGCCAACGGTTGAAGCGATCGTGGGAAATAAAATGATTCCCCATCTGGCAGACGATTATCTGGCGCGTACAGGATACAAATCTCAGCAAACAAACGAACCGGTTGAGAAAAACCGCCAGAACAATTTATGGGAACCGCTTCCTGGCGATCACGGCGCCCATGGGGAATTTGGCCAGCGTGCGCACCGCTATTCGGTGCAGCTTTGGGCAGCAACCCATCGTGGCTGGTTGGCCTCCGCGGGACTAATTTTAGCTGCGGCGGCTTACGGCGCGTTGTCCAGAAAACCTGGGATGAGCAGAGCCACACATGCCTGAGCCGTCTCAAGACAAATTTGCAGGAGAAGCTCTGCACGCGAAGCAGGAACCGCATAAGCACGCGGCCGAGCAAAGACGTGCCAAGACAAAGCACGAGAACAACGAACGCAAACACCGCCTCCAGAGCGACGGGCGCTCCGCAGTGACACGAAGCATCGCTAAGGCGGTCGTACTGAAACACCGAGATCTGTTTTTTCTTTCAGAAGAGGACGGCTCGGTGCCCTTGAAAGGAGAACACGGACTGG
>DATIEH010000264.1:0-3734 GCA_035455905.1 Binatia bacterium
GAGACCGTTGGCGAAGCACTGAACCCCGTTGCGACGATTGACGAATACTTCTTGATAACAAACCGCTGAGGGCGAGAATTCTTTGTTCCGTATGGTTCACCAAAGATGATCGATGGGTGTTCTAAAACGAGGCAGGCATGCATGATCTGTTGATTGCAACCCTCTTGGGAATTGTGGAAGGCATTACTGAGTTTTTGCCGGTATCATCCACGGGACATTTAATCATTTCAGGCCATCTGCTCGGATTTGTCGGCGATGAGGCAGCGAGTTTCGAGGTCATCATTCAGCTCGGCGCGATTCTTTCGGTGGTGCTGCTCTACTGGCGCCGGTTTGTCGGTTTGATTCCCGCTTCTGTGAAGGCGTTTGAGGCGTCAAATCTGGAGGGCTGGTCAGGTCTTTGGCGTATCGCGCTCGCAACGTTTCCGGCCTTGGTCGTGGGCTACGGCGCACGCCACGTCATTAAAGAGCAACTGTTCAACCCGTCGGCCGTGACATTGGCTCTGGCTATTGGCGGCATCGCCATTCTGCTGGTCGAGCGTTACGCCGCAAAGCGAAAGACCAATAGTCTCGAAAGGCTGACGCTTCCCCAAGCGCTGGGCGTCGGTCTTTTCCAGGTGCTCGCCCTTTGGCCCGGTACATCGCGCGCCGCGGCAACCATTGTCGGCGGGATGCTGCTCGGTTTAGATCGGAAAAGCGCTGCTGAGTTTTCGTTCTTGATTGCCGTGCCCGTGATGCTGGCAGCGAGCGGCTACGAGCTGATCAAGATGCGCGATGAAATGGCGCTGCAAAACGTCTTGCAGCTGGGCGTCGGTTTTGTAATTTCCTTTATAGTGGCGCTCATCACCGTTAAAGTTTTCGTCAGTTTTCTTCAGCGTGGAAAGCTTACACCTTTCGCCTGGTATCGCATTCTCGTCGCGCCGATTTTTTATTTTTTGACGCGCGGTTTAAAGTTTTGAAGCCAGCCGTGCCAGCAGACCTATCGATGGTCGTGGCGCTGCTTGATCCAGGCGAAGATCTGGTTTCGGTACAGGTAAGCAATACCTAAAGCGGCGAGCGACACAAAAGCAAAGATCACGAACGTATGGTATTCCTCGTTTCGAATAGTTGCGCCCTGCATGGTGAGCAGATAGGTACCGGGGATTCGTCCGATCACCGAAACGATCAAAAAGGTGCTGAGCTTCATTCGACTCAGCCCAAGGACGTAACACAGGTAGTCCTTCGGGAACCCAGGAAAAAGAAAGAGCACGAAGCAGATGAAGGTGCCGGTTCTGGTGGTTAGAAAATTGAATCTTTCAAGAACTTCCCGCTTGACGAATCGTTCAACGAACGGCCGGCCGAGAATGCTTGCCAATTCGAACGCGACCCACGAGCCTAAAGATAACCCCACCGTTGACAGGAGAAAGCCGACAGTTTCGCCGTATACATAACCTCCGGCGACACCCGTGAGCTCGCCGGGGAATGGCGCTGCCACCACTTGCAGAACTTGCAACAGCACAAAAACGGCCGGTGAATACGGACCAAGGCTCTGTAGAAACTTGCTGAGCTTGTCCCGGCTAGAATAGATACCTTCGAAATCGTCGAAGTCTTCGCCGGCCGGGGCGAACGCACTGAACGGCCGCGGAATGTAACGGCTGAAGAAAAAGAGCAGCACCACCACCGCGATAAAGATGACGCCTCGAATCGCGAGTTGGCGACGCTGGTTGGTCATCCAGACCTTATAACAATAAAAAAATCACAAGACGAGGGAGTAACGGAGTAAGACTGGCGAGTTCGGCAGGATGAGCGCACCACCTATTAAGAGACGCTGTTGATCGTAGAAAAAAACAGTGGCGCCGGAAATACCCGGCGCCACTGTTGCGTTCAAAACGGATTTGCTGAGGAGTTATTCCGCGCCCACTTTGGGACGCCACTTGTCAAAGCGAGCCTCGTAACGATCGATGACATCCGTAAGTAACATGCCGGTGATCGCGAAGATCAAAACACCGACAAAAACTTTATCCGTCTGGAAAGTGGCGCCGGCAACTGTGATCATAAAACCAATACCGGCCGTGGCCGCATACAGTTCGCCGACCATAACGCCGATCAGCGCGCGGCCGACAGCCAAGCGAAGACCCGTCAATATAAACGGCACCGTTGAGGGAAGCACGACGGATTTAAAAATCTGCCATTCGGAAGCTCCGAAACTTCTTGCAGCCGTGAGCAGGTTCGCCGGGGTCGTCTTAACTCCATCGCGGGTATTGATCAATAGTGGGAATACGGCACCCAAAAAAATGATACCGACTTTTGACAGGATTCCAATACCAAGCCAGATGATGACCAGGGGCAGCAAGGCGACGCGGGGCGTGGCATTCATCGCATTCACAAACGGGTCACAGACATAGGCGAATTTTTTGTACCAGCCTATGGCTATGCCGAAGGGTATGGCGACCACGATCGAGAGAAGATATCCCCAGACGAACTCTATGCCGCTAACATAAAGGTCATTCCAGATTTCGCCCGATGCGAACATTTGCCAGCCGGCTTTGACGATCAGTGAGGGCGCGCTCATGAACATCGGATTAATCAACTGGAAGGTGTTGCCGCACAGTTCCCAAATCGACAGGAATATGAATACAGCGACTGTGCCAAGAATCTTACGTTCTTGATTGAGATAGAACTTGTACGCGGCCGATGCTTCCGCGACTCGGATATCTAGCAATTGTTCTTCTTGAGCAACTGGAGCCATAAATGACCCTCCCTATGAAAAGCCGGTTAAATGATCGCTAAGGTTGCCAGCCTGCGAACCACTACCAAAAGGCTACAGGGTTGTCAATACATTTCAAGTAGGCTTTACAGAAAGTTTTCACGCCGAACAAAAAATAGTTTTCCGCCGCCTGATCGGTACCGTAAACTTGACAATCATTAATGTATTAACTATTTTTATCCGCAATAATCTCTCCGGTACTAGGAGATCTCATGAAACTCCTGTTTGTGACACCCCCAATGGGCAATTGGGCGCCGTGGGGCGAGCGCCATTTGGCTGTCAACCCGTTGCACGCGCAAGTCGCGGGCTTTATCCGCGAGAAACAAGCCGCGGATGTTGCGGTCCTCGACTGCCGGGCGCTCGGCCTCGACGACGAGCAAATGATCGATGCAATCAAAGAGCGCCGACCAGACGTGGTTTTTTTCGGGGCCATGATTGCGGCTGCGGGCGGGGCAGCGCAGCTTAACCGCTTTCACGCGGCAATGAAGTTGATCAAGCGATCCCGGCCGGAAACGATTACCGTCGGCGGTGGATTGATGTACACGGCGGTGCCGCAGAAGATCATGGTGGAGAACCCGCAACTCGACTGCGCTATCGTTGGCGTTTTTGGAGATAACGAGTATCCGCTCTGGGAGCTCCTCGAGGAGATCAAGAAACCGGCGCCGAACTTTGCTGGGATCCGGGGCCTCGCCTGGCGTAAAGGGGACGAGATTGTGCTCAATCCGGCTCGGCCAGTGATCAGCGATCTGGACGAACTGCCGATGCCCGCCTACGATCTGTTTCCGATGGACAGGTATTATGGTTACTCGGTGATTCCCAACTACAATGAAGCAGTAACCTCGCGCGGCTGCGAAGGCGCTTGCCATTTTTGCTACGAATGGTGGCTTGTCGATCCACGCAATCCGCGCGATTTCAGCTCCCATCGGACGCGCGGCGGCCGGGCGGTAGCGGACGAGATGGAGCTGCTCAACAAAAAATATGGTGTCAAAGC
>DATIEH010000265.1:0-2561 GCA_035455905.1 Binatia bacterium
TCAGAATTCCGCGCATTGCCAAATTCCCTGTCCCCAGATGTCCGCTCCGCCGATCATGACATCTCTCGCCTCTAAAGATAAAGCACCACGTGCGGCCACAGGCGCGGCGCCGGGAAAGGGAAAAACTTTGATCTGTTCGTATGGACCGATCACTTTATCCACCGCGGGAACTTTCAAAGGCCGATCGAGCGCGCCCGTGCTGACCACTCCATTGGCTTCACCGACATAGAACAGGATCGGGCTGTCTTTGCCTTCCTTACCGCCGTTCTCGTATGTCACCAACGTCGTTTTGATGCCGTTGCGCTCACAGGCGCGCACGGTCAACATCACATCGACGAAGGCGTTACCCCCGCCGATCCAGGTGACGAGTACGCCGTCGGCGCCCATGGCTTTGGCAAGAAGCGCAGCGTTCTGTGCACCGACCTCTTTACCGTGGCTGGTTTCGAAGCGAATGCGTTGCAACACCACACCGGCAAAATTCAACCGTGTTCGGTGCGCGGCATACAGTTCCAACACCAGTGGGTGATTCTGCCAGTCCCAAGTCGTCGGGTAATAGCCGCGCCCAGACCGGGTCGTATCGACCGTTACCGCACCATCGAAAAGCTCGTTCGGATGAACGAATGTCGCCATGGAGTTGCGCAACGAAAGTCCGTAGTAACCTACGCCTGAATGAACGTGCTGCGGGTCCGTTATGCATCCTTGCACAAGCATGACAGTCGGAAGCTCGGGATTTTTTGCGCTGAGATCATAAAGCGAAGTTTTTGCCGAGCTCAGTTCAGCGGTGGTTTGCGCGAGCCGCCGCGCGATTTTGAACTCCGCTAGTTGAATTGCGCTGTGAGCGTCGAGTTCACCGAGGCCCGGCAAGATTTTGAAGCTCAATACCACATGCGCATATGAGCTGAAGCGAGAGACCTCCGCACCCGGTCCGGACATGTCGAGGATCGCGCTCCTTTGCACCGTCGTTCCGGCACGGATCGTGCCTTCGTACTCTGCCGCAGCAATGATCGTCATTCCTGAAAGCCGGTGCGTTCGACCTGCACCGACATTTTCGACCGGTCCCAGGATTCCGGGAAAAACCTCGGCGCTCCCCGAAATCTTGCATCGTGGTTCGACGATATCGCGTATTCCGGTAATGCGTGTCTTTTCACCCGGGTATGCAACCGCCAGCTTCACATCCGTGATCCTCGGGTCTTTCGAGACCAGCGCAAGCAGAGCGCCTTCGTCCAGATCGAGCACCTGATCGGCATAACCGAACCGATGCCCCAGGCGAATCGACTTTACCGGAAATTCTGCCAGCTCAAGTTTCATGGGTCTTTGTTGAAGTTCAAGACGTTCAATCGATTCAATTGCGAAACGTCGGTCCCCTACCTCTTTTCTCCCGCCCGCGCTCGCGGGGAGGATGAAGGAGACGTCGAACGATTCGAACCATTTGAACGGTTTGAACGACTTGAACGTTTTGAACCAGTAAACTTTATCACGGCGCATTCGTCACTTTCCGAAAATCCTGAATATAATTTTGCAAGTTCGCGCCGAGTTTCGGGCTCACGACAAAATCGGGCTTTAGCGCAAACTCTTTGTACTTGCTACGCACGCCCTTCATTGCGCTTCCTTTGCCCAGGGTCGTGGCGAGGAAAGATTGCGCTTCGTGCGAGAGCACCCACTCAACAAATAGTAAAGCCGCATGCGGATGGGGCGCATTCTTTGCCAGAAACAGACCTTCGGGCTTGACGATCGTCGGCGCGAGAACTTTGAATCCGAGAGGCGCCCCTTTATCACGGATCGCCGCCGAGGTCTCGCCGTTGATGGCAATTCCGATGGGAAATTCACCCGAGCTCACAACTTGCGTCGTCAAGGTGCCGCCGCGACGGTAGCTTAAATCCTGCTTGGACAATTTTCCCAGATACCCAAGCGCTTTTTCTCTGCCCCACGCCTGTTCCAATGCGGCAAGAATATAGCCGGCCTCGGGATCGAAGACCATTTTTGCTTTCCATGCGGGATTGAGCAAATCGTCGTAGGTTTTCGGCGCTTGTTCCGCCTTGATCGAGTTGGAGTTGTAAATCAGCGCCGTGGTCAAGTAGTACATGCTGTGCCAGAATCCGCTGGGGTCGTAGGTGCCTTCATAAAACTGATTCGCGCCGGCGATTGCGTAGGGCTGCACCAGGTTCGCGTTCAATAACTGATAACCGTAACTCAGATCGACCTGAACGACGTCCACGGCGTGCCGTCCCGCGCGCGCTTCCGTCAATGTGCGGCTCAGGATGCCGTCACGGGGCGAGAAGTAATGTTGCAGAGCCAGGGAGCGATAGCGCCCGTTGAAAACTCTAGCCAGCGGAAGAAATTCGTCGATAGGAAGCGTGCCGTAATAAACCAACTCGCCTTCGCCGCGCGCGCCTTGCACCAGATAGTTCAGTCTCTCTTGTGGATTGAGTGGCTTTATTTTCGTCACCACTTCCGCAATCGTCGCAGCCCCGAGCGGCGAGGATGCCAACGGCGACATGCACAGTGCAAAAAATATCAGCCAGCGGAATATTCTGCGCATCAAAGCATGCTCACTTTCATGG
>DATIEH010000266.1:0-2007 GCA_035455905.1 Binatia bacterium
AAATCCGAATCGCCGTGCGGATAATCAGTCGAGAACACGATATTGTCGTCGCCGATTAGATCGACGATCATCGGCAATTCTTTTTCGTGTTCGGTCGAAATCCAACACTGCCGCACAAAATACTCCGTCGGTTTGAGCTTACCCGCGGTCGGAAATCGCCCCTTGGCCATCGCGTTATCCAAGCGGTGCAGCAGGAATGAGACCCAGCCGCAGTAGCACTCCAGGAACGCCACTTTAAGTTTGGGATGGCGCTCGCACACGCCGCCACCGATGATATCCACCAGCGCCATCATATTCTCCATGGGATGAGAGACGATATGGCGCAAGAGTAGATTTTCGCCGAAACGATCGCCAATCTGCGGCACCTCGCCCGCTGCGGTGGCCGAATGAAACCCGATCGGCACCGCCAACTCCTCGAGCGCCGACCAAAGGGTATCGAAATACCGCGAGTGCCACGGCAAATTATTGAGCGGCTCGGGCCGGGAAAAAACGCCGACAAAGCCCAGCTTATCGACCGCGCGACGAGCTTCCTTGACTGCTTCGGCCGGATCATGAAGCGGAATCATCGCTACGCCTTTCAAGCGTTTGGGATCAACCTGGCAAAAATCGTGCAGCCAATTGTTATAAGCGCGCGCGATCGCGGCGGCGAGCTTGGGATCGATGTTTTCACGCATCATGATTCCCAGACCGATGGACGGATACAGTGCCGCGACATCGAGTCCCTCTCGGTCCATCGCCTCGAGCTGCGTTTTGGCGTCGAACCCACGCGCGCGAAAATCCGCAATTTCTCTATCGATGCGCGTGGCATCGTAAATCCCACCGCGATACGTCGGTTTGTAGCCTTGAAGAATTTTACCGTCGAGCATCACCATCGCCGAACTGCGCGCCGTCGAGCTGAGAATTTTCGGCGCGCGCGCTCGCCACTCGGGCTCCATGTATTTTTCCCAGAGATCAGCCGGCTCGCGCAGATGCATATCCGAGTCAAGAATCTTGAAACCGTTTTTCATTCCAAAAACTCCGCTTGTTTTTCACAGGAATATCACGAGCGTGGCTTGCGATGCCAACACCGCCGACAAACAACATCAGAAAGGTTGCAAAACTCGGCACGGAGAAGTAGGGGCGATTCATGATTCGCCCCTGCAAGAATACCTTCGCGGTGAAAGGAATTGATTACATCAATTCACGGATGAGTGATTTTGCGACGTCCGGAGAAATTCCCAGCGCGCGGCGCGCGAGCGGGCCGCCTTCTTCCAACACGGGCTCCAGTTGATCAAGCGCAGGTAAATCGGTGCGCTTCCAAAATAGACCGATGGCAATTTCATCACCCCATTCGTACCCGTATTTCATGGCGGCGGCGAAATCGGTCGGATCGTGTTTCTTGTCCTCTAATTTAAATGTCCGTTGTTTGAAAAATTCGTGCCCGTTATCGTGATTAAAAGTTACGCACGGACTGAACGCGTCGATGAGCGCGAAGCCTCTGTGCTGAATGCCGCCCTTGATCAGCTCCACCAAGTGCTTCACTTGACCGGTGTAGCCCCGCGCCACGTAGGTCGCGCCCGCCGCGATCGCGAGCGGAATCGGATTGATTGGATTTTCCACACTACCGAACGGCGTACTTTTGGTGGCCATGCCCTTGGTGCTCGTCGGTGATAACTGGCCCGTCGTCAAACCGTAGATTTGGTTGTTCATCACGATGTAAGTCAGATCGACGTTGCGGCGCATCGTGTGGATAAAATGATTGCCGCCGATGCCGTAGCCGTCGCCATCTCCGCCCGTGATGATGATTTTGAGCTCGTGATTCGCCATCTGTGCGCCGGTCGCCACCGACAGCGCCCGGCCGTGCAGCGTATGCATGCCATAGGTGCTGATGTATCCCGGCAGATTTGACGAGCAACCGATGCCGCTGATCACCAGCGCTCGATGCGGCAAGATGTTCAATTCCACGAGCGCCTGTTTGAGCGCGCTCAGAACGCCGAAGTCGCCGCAGCCCGGACACCAGTCAGGTTC
>DATIEH010000267.1:0-10084 GCA_035455905.1 Binatia bacterium
GGAGTTGTCTACATCGGATAACAAACGATCTGAAACGCGGTTGCGACTTCCACAATGCGCGGCGCGGACGTGCGCAGAAGAATGGAGTAGTGGAGTGTCGGAGTGATGGAGTGTTGGACTCGCCCAATACTCCACCACTCCATCGTTCCATCACTCCAAGTGGAGTTGCAGTCCGGAGTGCTTGGCTTTGATTTTATCCAGGACAGCGGCGCCGAGGGCGACATCGGCGACGCCTTGGCCGGCGTTATTTTTGTAGAAGGTGATTTGCTCCGCTTTGGTGCGGCCTTCCTTGTTGCCGGCGAGAATCTCGCCGATTTCGATCAACTGTTCCCAGCGGATCACGCCGCGGTTGACCGGATCGTAAATGTCAGCTTGCTCGTCTTGAATCGCTTGTTGGATCGAGACGATGCCGTGGACGTCGCTGCGCGCCAAAGTCGCATCATCGATTTCACGCCGTTTTGCCGCCGCGAACCCGCCCTTCACGAGACCGACATTGCTGCCGACGATCGTCGTTACATGCTGGCCGGGTTCGAGCCAATTGCCATCGAAGACCGGCACGCTGGCATTGGTCGCGGTCAACACGATATCGACGCCGCGCACAGCCTTTTCCGGCGAATCGACCGGAGTAATGTTAAGATTTGTTATGGGTCCCATTTCATCCGCGAATTTTTTTCGGTTGGCCGGATTTCGGCTGTACACTCTTACGTCTTTGAGGCTGCGGACTTGCATCAGCGCAAGCAGATGATTTTTGGCTTGGCCGGCGGCACCAAAAAGGCCGAGACGCGACGCGTCAGGACGCGCCAACAAGTCGGTGCCCACCGCACTCGTTGCTGCGGTGCGCAAGCCGGTGACCGCGATATTGTTGGGCAACTCGGCACAGGTGATCTCTCCAACGATGATGCCCTTGAGCTCGCCCTCGGCGGAATCATAAAGCACGATCACAGGATGATTGAGGCGTGGGTAGACTTGCTCGTCGGCCATCGGCTTGACCCATTCACAGTGAGTCATCAGCCCGGTGGCTTTGGCGGCCGGTACGCCGCCCTGGTGAACGCTCACCCGAACGCCGGACGGAATGTGGATCCGTCGGCGCGGCGCGTTCAGCTGCGGATTTTCGCCCCATTCGCGAAATCCCAGACGGACGGCCTCGACCGCTTCCGCCATCGTAACAATGCCGCGAATCTCTGATGGGTTTACAAGCAAAGTGTTCATCGTTCTTCTTGGGATTTTTACAGCGTGGCGGCGACTCGTGGGCGTGCGAGCAGGTTTTCGGCCCAACGTTTCACATGGGGATAATTATTGTCGATGGTGACGTGATAACGCTCGCGGCGAGTGTAAAACGGAATAAAACTCACGTCCGCCAAGGAATATTGGCCGCCAACCAGATAGTTTTTATCAGCCATTTCGCGATCCAAGTCGGTCAAATATTGCTGCAGTTTTTGCTGCGCTTTGTCGGGATTGCGGTCGTGGGTGATGTCGGAAGCGGCGGCGTGAAGCCGGGTACTGAAATAATCGATCCAGATGCGTGCTTTGGCGCGCTGCAACAAGTCGGTCGGCATGAGCCGGACCTGAGGAAATTTTTCGTCAAGGTATTCGTCGATGATGGCCGACTCATAAATGATCCCGTCGCCGTCGACCAAGACCGGCACCTTGCCGTAAGGATTTTTCCGGGTCAAATCGTCGGGCTTATTTTTGAGATCCACTTCGATCAGCTCGTAAGGAAGTTCTTTCTCTGCCAGGACAATCCTTGTCCGGTGCGCATAGGGTCAGGTGTGGCAGGAATAAAGTTTCATCTTGTACCTCCTGTTGTGAGCTTAATTATCACTGCACAATGGTTTAGGCAATTCACAGGTGTTCAAACCGTTCAAACAGTTCAAGTTGTTCAAGCCGGCTCGGAATGGTCGAACGATTTGAACTTTTGAATGGTTTCAATGAAATCAGATGTGCTTAGCGGCTTCGATTACCCAGGCGATCCTGGAGAGCATCGCCGACGAGATTCAGCGCAAAAACGGTGAGCATGAGGGCGATGCCGGGATAAGTGGTGAGATGCGGCGCCACGAGGAGAAACTGGCGACCTTCGTTCAGCATTGAGCCCCACGACGGAGTCGGAGGCGAAACTCCGAGGCCCAAAAAGCTCAAGCTGCCTTCGGCAACGATCGCGGCGGCCAGGCCAAACGTCGCTTGGATCAAAAGCGGCGGCAACAAATTCGGCAACAGATGGAGCACGATGATCCGCTGCGGCCGACATCCGAGTGCGCGCGCGGCGCTAATAAAGTCTCTTTCGCGCAGCGAAAGAATCTCACCGCGAACGAGCCGCGCGTAACCGGTCCAACCGATCAAAGCAAGTGCCAGAATCACGTGATCGAGCCCCGGCCCCAGAACTGCGCTGAAAGCGATGGCGAGTAAAATGCCCGGGAAAGCCATCAAAATATCGATCAGCCTCATAAACAGCAGATCGGCAATACCGCCGACATACCCGGAAAGAGAACCCACGCCGACGCCGATTAGAAGCGAAAGCGCTACGGTTGACGCTCCGACGAGAAGAGAAATACGGGCGCCAAAAATGATCCGACTCAGCATGTCCCGTCCGAGCTTGTCGGTGCCAAGAAGATGTTGCGCCGAGTGAGTGATCAGATCCTGTTCGAGATTTTGCTGGAGCGGATTATAGGGACTCACGAGCGGCGCAAACAGGGCTGCGCTGGTCAACAGCAACAACAGCGCCGCTCCGGCGTAAAGCCACAACCTAGTTGCCATAGGTGATGCGTGGATCCACCCACTTGTAAATGAGATCCGTGATGAAATTCAGGAAAACATAGGAAAGCGAGATCATCAAAACGCAGCCTTGCACCAGCGGATAATCGCGCATCTCGATCGCCTGCATGGTTAGACGGCCAATCCCCGGCCAGCTAAAAATCGTCTCGGTAATCAACGATCCCGCCAGGAGACTACCGAATTGAAGGCTGGCAATCGTGACCAGCGAGAGCAGCGCATTACGCAACGTATGTTTCAGCCAGACGGAGCGCTCGCTCAGACCCTTGGCGCGAGCCGTCTGCACGTAATCCTCGCCCATGACGCGCAGCAGATTCGTGCGTAAGATGCGAATCAGAAGTGCCGTCATACCGAGTCCGAGGGTAAGAGCCGGCAAAACCAGATGATCCGCACCGCCACGCCCGGATACGGGCAGCCAGCCGAGTTGGATGGAGAAAATGATCATTACCAAAGGGCCGAGCCAAAAATTGGGCATCGAGAGTCCAAGCAGAGAAAACATCAGAGTGGCACGATCGGTCCAACGACCGCGCCGGACTGCAGACCAGATAGCGAGCGGAAATGAAATCAGGAGCGCGGCGCTCATCGCACAAAGAGCGAGCTCGAGTGTTGCGGGATAGCGTTCCGTCACCATAGCGGCGACGGTGCGACCTTCATAGAGTGATCGGCCGAGATCGCCGCGCAAAAAATTTATTAAAAAAGAGCGGTATTGCTGCGCTAGCGGTTGGTTCAGGCCGAGGATCTGGCGCAGCTCTTGTCGGTCGGCTGCGCTGGCAGTTTCGCCCAGCATAATGTCCACGGGATCGCCGGGCGTCAGATGAATGAACAAAAAAACCAGAGTCAGAACTCCGAACAGCGTTGGTAACAAGAGAGCCAGCCGGTAAAGAAGATAACGCTTCATTGACCGTTCGCGGCCCAGCGGGTCTGTTTCAATGAAATCATTTCGCCATCGGGATAGGGGGTAAAATTTTGTACGATCGGTTTTTTGACGATCACATTCTTCCACCACCAGAGCGGCACGTAGGGAAGATCTCGGGCGAGCAGTTTTTGCGCCCGGGCGTAAATCTGTTTCCGTTCCTGTTGGTTGTTCGTAGCTCGGCCTTGTTCGAGCAAGCGATCGAGTTCCGGATTGCTGTAGTGGCCGCGATTGTCGCCCGCCGGCGGAAAGCTCGAGGAATGAAAAATCTGAAACAGAATATCGGGATCCAATATGCCAACCCAGGCAAGGGAATAAAGGTGAAAACTACCCTTTTTGATATCGCTATAAAATGCTGCCCACTCGTAGCTACGCACATCCAACTCGATGCCGACTTTCTGCAGCTGTTCTTTAATCGCTTCGGCGACCCGTCGGCGCAAATCGATGTTGGTGGTTTTGAAGGACAAGCGAAAACGCGGCAAGGGGCCATCACCATCGGGATCAGGAAAACCCGCTTCGTCGAGGAGTTGTTTGGCGCGCTCGGGATCGTAAGGCCAATGCTCGACATTTTCCTCGTACGCCCAATTGAGCGGTGAGAGCACGCCTCCAGCAACCGTTCCGATTCCTTTCAAGAGATGCGTAACCAAACTTTCACGATCGATGGCGTACGCCAATGCGCGGCGGACTTGCACGTTTTTTAGAATCGGGTGGGTCAGGTTGATGCCGATGTATTGAAAGGTTGTGCCAGGATAGGCGCCGACGTCCGCACCGGTGTTTTTTTCGAGCCACGGCACCATGTCAGGCTCGATGTCATTTTGCATCAGATCGATGTTGCCCTTTTTGAACTCCAGTACCCGCACCAGGGCATCGGGTATGATTCTGAATATGACCCCGGCAAGAGGCGGCTGTTGTTCCCAGTAGTGCGGATTTCTTCTAAGCGTGATCTGCTCGCCAGGATCTGCCGCTTCCAACATAAACGGACCGGATCCTGGCGGGGCTTGCGTCGGCACGGCGAGATTTGACCGCGAATTCGCTGGGACAATTCCGAGGGTAAGCTGCTCGATGAAAGGAGAATGGGGTGCAGAGAGATGGAAGCGGAGCTGGTAAGGCCCTGTCTGGTCGATGGCGCGAAGGGGCTTCAGATTGCCACGTTTCGGCGAGCGGTTGTTGGGGTCCAATATCGATTCATAGGTGAATTTGACATCGGCGGCAGTAAGCACCTGGCCGTTCTGGAATTTGACATCCTGGCGTAAGTCGACTGCGTAAGTCCGATCGTCGAGCAGGCGTAAGCTTTCCGCGAGCTCGGGTCGTAAGCGCGACTGCGAATCAGCACGGAGCAAAGAATTGTAAATCAAGTTGCCGATGCGGACGCCATTGGCATCGGTGGCATAACGCGGGTCGAGCTGAAGGGGATAGCTTTCAATCGCCGCTACCAGATAGCCCGATGGCTGATCGCTGTGAGTTGGCCGGCACGCCGCAAGTGAAACCGTAAAGACGAGACCGATAGAAAAAAAATAAAGCGAACGCGGCAAAATATTCTCGGCGAAAAATTTTGACTGAAAATAGCCTGTTTGGTAAGATCAGGCAAATTTTTTTGGCTTGGGTGTATTCATGCTTCTCTTCCATATCCTTTGGCTCTTGATTGTTGTGGGCGCTCTTGGGTTTGCTAGCCCGCTTCGGGCTCAGGAAAGGTCCTTTCCCGTGCCGGACGGTTTAGAAGGGGCGGTGAATTTTTGGAAACAGATATTTGCGCAGTACAGCACCAATGAAGTCGTGCTGTTTGATCCGCTCGATCCCGTCACGATCTACAATGTGGTGCGCGCCAGCGACAACGAGGAAGGGCGCGCCTTGCTTGATCGAGAGCGCGCTCGTGTGATCGCGGAATATGATCTCGGCGCTGACGAAACCCGGATTCGGAGCCAGCGCGGCGCAAAGGAACACTTTGCTGAAGGCCTCAAGATCGCGGGGCGTTACATCTCTGAGATGAAAAAAATATTTCGCGCCGAGGGTTTGCCCGTGGAATTGGCGTATTTGCCGCTCGTGGAATCGTCTTTCAATATCCGGGCGCGCTCCGGCGCAGGTGCAGTGGGTATGTGGCAGTTCATGCCGGACACGGGCAAGAAATTTTTGCGGATCGACGGCAATATCGACGAGCGAAGGGATCCCTTCGAGTCAACCAAAGCGGCGGCGCGCTTGCTCAAAGAAAACTACCAGCTCTTGGGCAATTGGCCTCTGGCCATCACCGCCTACAACCACGGGACCGACGGAATGTTTCGTGGCATCAAAGCCGTCGAATCGGATGATATCGTCGATTTGATCCGCCAGTATCAGTCGCCGACGTTTGGTTTCGCATCGAAGAACTTCTACGCCGAATTTCTTGCGGTCGTCGAGCTGGCAACCAACAAGGATACGTACTTTCCGTTCCTGCGCACCCACTCTCCGGTGAGTCTTCGCGAGGTGGCAACCAAGCACGCAATGCCGCTGCGTTCAGTGTTGACGCCGTCGGCTATTTCGCCCAGCGATTTTTTCGAGTGGAATCCAGCGCTGGATTCAGCCGCGACTATGCTTCCGGCCGGCTACAAGATCAAACTACCGCCCGACAAGGTGGACGATTTTCTCACCGCGGAACGCCGAGTTGTGACGCTATCTCCGAAGCCGCGCACAAGGTCTTTAAACAAGAATTCCGCTAGGCCGAAACGCGTCGTTGCGGCGATACGTAAAAACAGCCAACCCACGAAAGTTTCTGTCAGCCGTGGATCACGCGCGCCGGTGAAATTAGCTGCACAGTAGCTTTTTCATTCGGATTGGTCGCACGAACACCTACGAAAATCGGGGATTTCTCGTCGTGCCGGGTAACTGCCTCTGACTTGAAGGCGGGTAGGGTTAGCTTATAATGACCTGCCGATGGATGCGTTTCTTATCGAGTTGACCGCTGCGGCGTATTTGATTGCGGCGGGCAGCTTGTTTCTTTATCTCTTTCGCGGCAACGTGGCGAGTCGCTTGCCGGCGGTGCTCCTGCTCGCCGGATTTATAGTGCATTCCATAACGCTCAGTCGACTTTTCGTCCGGCAAGGCTTTGCCGGCGTTGCCCTCATGGGTGACGCGCTGCTTTTTAATAGCTGGCTTATGGTCGGCATATATTTGCTGATTCACCTGAAGTACCGACTCACCGTGCTGGGCGGCATTATCGCTCCTTTGGCCTTTCTCATGACCTTTGCCGCGTTTGCCGTCAGCCGCGGCACCACTGAAGTGCCACCTGGCTTTCAAACTTTCTGGCTGCCATTGCACGTGACCCTGGCGTTCCTGGGCAACGCGGTTTTTGCTCTGGCTTTCGGCGTGAGCTTGATTTATCTCCTGCAAGAGCGCCACCTGAAGCACAAAAAACTGACGCTCGTGATGAAGCGATTTCCGCCTTTGGAGTCATTGGATCGGCTCAACTACAAGCTTCTCATGTGGGGTTTTCCCTTGATGACTCTAGGAATTCTCACCGGAAGCCTGTGGGCGGGTATCCATTGGGGCGACTATTGGTCGTGGGACCCGCGGCAGATTTCCTCTGCCATCGTCTGGTTGCTTTATGGCGCGCTCCTGCACGGCCGCATTACCGCCGGGTTGAGGGGTAAAAAGGCGGCGCTGCTCACTATGGTCGGCTTTTGCGTCGTGCTGGGTTATTTTCTCTGGGGTGATGCCATTTTTCCGAGCCGGCATGGCGGGCGCTTCGAATAACCGTGCAAAAACAAATCGTCATCGTAGGGTTGAATCATCGGAGCGCGCCCATTGACGTGCGCGAAAGCGTGGCGTTCGAAAACTCCTACGTGGCCGATGCGCTGGCTCGCCTGCACGGCTATCCATCCATTCTAGAAGGCGTCATTCTGTCCACCTGCAATCGCGTTGAAGTGATTGCGGCTGCTGCGGACGAGAAATCCGCTTTGAGCGAAATTACGTCATTTCTTGCGGCGCAAAAAGCCCAGAGACACGCCGGCGCGCTCGATGATCATATTTATACGTATCGCGATGCCGAAGCCGTGCGCCATTTGTTCCGCGTCGCGGCGAGCTTGGATTCTATGGTCATTGGTGAGCCGCAGATTCTCGGCCAATTGAAACAGTACTACGATACAGCACAACGAGCTGGCACCGTCGGCGCCGTGCTGCATCGGCTGTTTCATCGGTCTTTTTCCGTGGCGAAGCGGGTACGCAGCGAAACCGGGATTGGCAGCGGTGCGGTATCGGTCAGCTCCGTGGCGGTGGAGTTGGCCAAACGGATTTTCGACCGGTTTGACGATAAAACGGTGATGTTGATCGGCGCCGGAAAAATGGGTGACCTGATGGCGCGCCATCTCCAGGGCGTAGGCGTCAAAACGCTGATGGTCACCAACCGCACCTTCGAGCGGGCGCTGGCGATCGCGGAAAACATCCAGGGCAATCCGATTCGCTTCGAAGATTTTGTCCGGTATCTAGCGATGTGTGATCTTGTGATCGGTTGCGCGGGTGCGCCGGACATATTGATCGACGCGTCGACGGTCGAAAAGGTTTTACGCGAACGAAAACACAAGACCATGTTTTTTCTCGACATTGGGGACCGGCGCAATTTCGATCCGCTGATCAACGATCTCGACAACGTCTATTTGTACAATATCGATGATCTCAAAAGCGTCGCCGATGAAAATTTGCAGGAGCGCGCCAGCGAAGCCGAAAAGGCCGAGGAGATCGTGCACGAGGAGGTGCAGAGCTTCGTCCGGTGGTTGGCATCGTTGGAGCAGGTGCCGACGATCACGGCGCTGCGCCAGCGGTTCGAAGAGATTCGCCAGCGCGAGATCGAAAAATCGCTCGGCGGAGGTCTCAAGGATCTTTCCGCAGAGCAGCGTGTTGCGGTGCAGGAAATGACCACGGCCATGGTCAATAAGATGCTGCACGGACCCATTTCTCAGCTTAAAAAAAATTCCGCTACCGAAGACGAAGACGCAACGCTCTATGTCGCCGCCTTGAGAAAACTGTTCAACCTGGAGAAGCCGTGATTCGACTCCGAATCGGCACGCGCGGCAGCGCGCTGGCCTTGGCTCAATCGAGCTGGGTGAAACGGCAGATTGAAGAGCATGTGCCGCAGATTCAGGTCGAGCTTCGCACGATCAGGACCAGCGGCGACCGCTTTATCGATGCGGCTATTAAAGCGATTGGCGGCAAGGGAAGTTTTACTAAAGAAATTGAAGATGCTTTGAGCGCCGGCGATATTGACCTAGCGGTTCATTCGCTCAAGGATTTGCCGACCCAATTGCCAGCCGGCCTGACGCTTGTCGCTGTGCCAAAGAGAGAAGACGCCCGTGACGTCCTGATCAGCCGAAGCTGCGCTAAGCTTGCGGACTTGGCGCCGAATGCCAGGATCGGTACGGGCAGTTTGCGCCGGAGGGCGCAGCTGCTTGCCTATCGCCCGGATTTGCTGATCGCGCCGGTGCGCGGCAACATCGATACGCGGCTAAAAAAACTCGACAACCGGGAATTCGATTCGCTGGTTCTGGCGGCTGCCGGCCTCCGGCGCATCGGGCGCGACAATAACATAACGCAATTCCTGCCCGACGAAATATGTGTCAGCGCAGTGGCGCAAGGCGCGCTCGGTATCGAAGCACGCGAGGGAACGGACCTGCGCGAGCGCTTGGCGTTTCTGCACGATGCGCAGACATTTGCGGAAGTGTCTGCGGAGCGCGCCTTCGCAGACCGCCTCGGTAGCGGGTGTCATGTGCCGATCGGCGCCCGCGCGCGCGTTCTCGACAACGAACTCAAGATCATCGCTGTGGTCGCCAGTTTAGACGGACAAAAAGTCTGCCGCGGCGAGATTGTCGGTCATGTTGGCAAGGCAGTCGAATTGGGACAAAGCCTCGCTGGCCGGTTGATCGGCGAAGGGGCAGATAAGCTGCTGGCACCTTTCAGGCAATGACGGATCCAGACGTCCCACGAGTGATGCAAATCACTTCCTCAAATCAGCCGCTTGCTGGTAAACGAATCGTCATCACCCGAGCGCGCAAACAGGCGGAAAACTTGGCCCGCGCCATTGAGCAGCTCGGCGGCGAGGTCATCGAATTTCCGACCATTGAAATTTGTCCGCCGGAAAGCTTTGCCGAGCTCGATGACGCCATCGACAAGCTCGATGGTTATGATTGGGTGATATTTACCAGCGTCAACAGCGTCGAACCTTTTCTCCAGCGTCTGAAGATCAAAGGAAAAACCGCTGACGCGCTGAGCGCGCACAAGATCGGCGCGATCGGTGCGGAAACGGCAAGACGGCTGGAAGCTGCACGGATTTTTGCATCTCTCGTGCCCGAGCGTTACCAAGCCGAAGGAATTTTGGCCGCGATCTCGCCTGAAGAAATCCGCGGCAAGCGAGTGCTGATCCCGCGAGCGGCCGAAGCACGAGAA
>DATIEH010000268.1:0-6300 GCA_035455905.1 Binatia bacterium
GACAGCTTGGTCTTCAGCTCGGTGGTATCCTCGGGGTTTTCCAGGATTCCGAACCGTAGATCCCCTTCTACTTTATCGAAGGCGCCGACTCCGGCCACGGTGATGACCGGCAATCCCGACGCGAACGCCTCCAACACCACATTGCCAAACGCTTCCTGAATCGACGGTAGAACCAACACATCGGCGGCAGCGTAGTAGTCCTGAATGTTAGTCTTCCGTCCGGTAAAAATCACATGGGGGCTGCCGCGCCAAGCGGATCGATAAGCACCCAGATGAGAATCATTGCCAACGACCAAAAGATACGCCTCCGGTGCGGCTGGCTCCTGCCACAGCCGCAGCAGTCGATCCAAACCTTTGCGGCGAAACCCACTTCCAACGAACAAGACTACTCGGTCTTTAGCTTGAATGCCAAATTCACGACGAGTGCGCTCGCCTGAGTCGTGCCTCCGGCTTGGATTAAATCTTTCGTGGTCTACCCCGTTGAGAATCACGACAATCTTCTTCTCCGAAACACCATACGCTTCGATCAGCTCACGTTTGGTCTGTTCACAGACGGCGACGATTCGCCGGCTTCCGCAGCTTACCTGTCGCTTCTCGATCGCTAGAACCAGGCGATGGTAAGGGCTCAATCGATACCACAAAGATTTCCACGGCGTGCGCCGCGTCATTTTTTCGATGAAAGTCTTATGGGGGCCGCCGCCGCTGCGAAATAGATCCTGCTTGATGAGCCGATCGAAGCTCATCACCACGTCACAGTCAAAATGCCTAATTGTGAGCGGCGCTAAGATATTAAACGTGAATAAGCGCGCAGTTCGCGGCCATGAGAGTCCCGGCACACGATGAGCTGACACCCCTACTGGCGCTGGAGTGCGCAATGTCTGGCAAAATAAATGCACGTCATGCCCCCGATCGCGCAAGCCGAGGGCAGTTCTATAAAATACCCGCTCCGTACCGCCTCGAAGATCGAGCCGCTTATGCGCCAAAGCAATCCTCATTCTAATCAGCTTACTTCCGCCTTATACTCCTTTCAAGTACATTAGAGAACCAAAAAATCGTCGAATTGTCTGAAATAAACTGTGCGCCGGGACAATACGTGGCTCGCGTGCCGTTGCTCACTGTGAGTTCCACGGTAAAATGCGCGTCCGATGAACTCATTGGATCAAAGCTTTGAACGCCGCGGGGTCGTTGAGGGGTTTTTCGGTCCGCCATGGTCTATGACGGACCGCCAACTTCTCTTCAATTTTGGCGCGCACCGCGGTATGAACACCTATCTTTATGCACCCAAGGATGATCCCTATCACCGTAGGCGTTGGCGTGATCCCTATCCTCAGCCGGAATGGAGAAAGCTCCTCCGGCTGATCGCAGTTGCCCAGAGCAATGACATTGATTTCGTTTACGGCTTTCACCCGGGCGAGGGTTTAAGTTTTTCCGAACGTAAACCGGCTCAAATCCTGATTGACAAGGCCAAGCGGTTCTATGATGCCGGTGTGCGGACATTCGCAGTGCTCTTCGATGATATTCCCTCACGGCTTGTGCACGCGCGCGATCGGCGCGCGTTCGGCAACAGTTTGGCGCGCGCCGAGGGTTCGTGGCTCGCCGAAATAAACGCGCGCCAACCCGACTCGTGGAAAGATGTCGAATGGTGGATTTGTCCGTCCTATTACAGCGAAGATCCTTTGCTTGAACGGGTGTTTGGCCGATTTGAAGCCAATTTTCTGGAAAGGCTGGCGGAAAATCTGCCCGCAAGTGTCGACTGTTTCTGGACCGGGCCGGCGGTTGTTTCCGCTAAGATTACTCTGGCGCATGCGCGGCGAATTGCACGCCGTCTCGGTCATCGACTGCTGCTATGGGACAATTATCCGGTAAACGATCTATCGATGGCTTCCGAGTTGCACATCGGACCGCTCATGGGCCGAGATGGGCGCCTGCCGGAAATCGTCTATGGCTATTTGAACAATCCGATGCTCCAGCCGGCGCTGAGCTTAGTGCCGTTGGCCACCTGTTTCGATTACGCCGCGCGACCGCGCAACTACGATCCGGAAACAAGTTGGCGCACGGTTATCAAGCAGCGCTTCGGCGCCGAGTCGCTTACGTATTGGCAAACGATCAGGTGGTTTCTCGAAACCTCGCAGCAATTAATCAAAGCGAAACACTCGCTACGAATTGGTGCGGCGCAAAACACGCGATTACAATCGGCGCTGGCCTATCTGCGGGCGGTGAACAAGCAGAAATGGGCGCGCGAGATGCGACCATGGCGCCGTCAGATCGAAACTGCACTGCAAAATAGCGAGCTCGGATTGTCATAGGCGTGGCTTTGCGCTAAACAGTCACACATAGAGCAACGAAGCGAAAAGATTTCACGAAGTACGGCCAGCCAGTTGACGCTGCGTGCGCTAATTTCACCCTGTTGAAAGTGTCGGATAGCTCATTTTGATGACCATCGATCAAACCGGCGGAAACTGTCTCCGCGGCGCGCTTGCCTCATTGGATCGGCGGTTCTTGGCCGCTGTGATGCGAGATTTCCGCGAGCGCACCCTCGGACTTGTCGCCGACCTGGACGAACAGCAACTAATCGGCCCGCGGCTACCGGTGGTAAATCCGCCGCTTTGGGAAATCGGCCATATTGCATGGTTCACGGAATTTTGGCTGCTCCGTCATCTGAAAAAACAAAAGCCGCTGTTACCCAATGGCGATCAACTCTACAACTCCACCGACGTCGCGCACGACACCCGCTGGGAGCTACTGTTGCCCTCGCGTAATGCCACCCTCAAGTACATGGGCGAAGTGCTCGAGCGTGCGCTGGAAGGCCTCGACGGCCATAGAGAACTGGCCGCGGATGAGTTGTACTTTTATTTATTGACGTTGTTTCACGAAGGAATGCATGACGAAGCCTTGGCCTATACACGTCAGACCCTTGGTTATGCGCCGCCGAAACTTACGCCAGTGGATGCGAGCTGCCGGTTCGCTAGCGCTGTGTGCACTGGTGACGTCGCGATTCCCGGAGGCAAATTTATTATCGGCGCTACTGAAGCTTTTCCATTTGTCTTCGACAATGAAAAATGGGCGCACGTGGTCGAGTTGCGGCCGTTTCGCATCGCTCGCACGGCCGTGACCAATGGCGAATTTCTTGCCTTCGTCGAAGCTCAGGGTTATCGCGAGCGCGCATACTGGAGCACTGCCGGGTGGCGCTGGCGCGAAAGCGGCGGCAGCCCGGAATTGGAAAGATCCTTCGCAAACTTCTTCAATAAAAGCGCAAATCAGCGCGCCGGAAATCCTGAACTAAAAACACCTCTTGATCATCCGATCTACTGGCAACGGGGTGCCAACGGCACCTGGCGGCAGCGAATCTATGATCGATATTATCTGTTGGACGAACGCGCGCCGGTGGTGCACGTGAGCTGGTTCGAGGCGGAGGCATATTGTAACTGGGCCAATCGCCGCTTGCCGACCGAAGCCGAATGGGAAGTCGCTGCGGCAGCGGAGCTCGATTCCGGTGGCAATTTGAGCCAAATACGCCGGTATTTCCCTTGGGGCGATTCAGCGCCGAATTCCGCCACCGCCAATCTCGATTGGCATTGTTCCGGACCCCTCGCAGTCGACTCGTTTGAAGCCGGCGATAGCGCCTTTGGGTGCCGCCAGATGATCGGCAATGTTTGGGAATGGACTTCCGATGAGCTCAAGCCTTACCCCGGCTTTGTGATAGATCCCTACAAGGAATACTCGAAGCCCTGGTTTGGCACACACAAGGTTCTGCGCGGCGGTTGCTGGGCCACTTCTTCGTTGCTGATTCGTAATACCTGGAGAAATTTCTATACTCCCGACCGGTGCGATGTCTGGGCGGGGTTTCGTACCTGCGCAAAACCGGCGGAATGAAAATACAACTGGTGACGCCGGCGCCGTTAAACCTCAATAACGGCAATCGAATTACTGCGCTGCGCTGGGCCGCGATTTTCAAAAAACTCGGCCACCGTGTGCAGATCCTGCGGGAATACCGTGGCGAATCGTGCGATGTTCTGATCGCACTGCACGCCCGCCGCAGTGCCGACTCGATCCGCCGCTTTCGTGCCGCAGAACCGCACCAACCGGTGATTGTCGTGCTGACCGGCACCGATGTTTACCGGGATATCCGGGCCCAGCGCCGGGCTCAACAATCACTTGAACTTGCAACGCGGATCGTGGTGCTCCAGAAGATGGCGTTGCGGGAGGTGCCGAAACGAT
Source organism: Binatia bacterium (assembly GCA_035455905.1). Classification (GTDB taxonomy): domain Bacteria; phylum Desulfobacterota; class Binatia; order UBA9968; family UBA9968; genus DP-20. Next base: position 4,219 of record DATIEH010000268.1, read on the forward strand.
TCCACGTGAAAACCCATGTGATTTATCAATCGGCAGAACCACTGCGTCGGCCCCAGCCGGATCCGACCGAATGCTTCAGAGTCTGTGTGGTCGGCCATCTGCGCGCCGAGAAGGACCCGCTGCGCGCCGCCTACGCGGTTCGGCGGTTGCCGCGAAACTCCCGGATCCAGCTAACGCACGTGGGACTTGCGCTGGATCCGCGGCTGGAGCAAGGCGCACGCAATGAAGTGGCGCGCAATCCGCGCTATCGCTGGGTCGGTCAGCTATCGCATCGAAAAACGCGCGACCTGCTGGCGCGAAGCCATTTGGTTTGCATCACGTCTCGAATGGAAGGGAGTTCAAACGTACTATCCGAAGCGCTCGCCTCCGGCGTGCCTGTGATCGCGTCCAAAATTCCCGGTTTGACCGGTACTCTGGGAGAAAATTTTCTCGGCTACTTTAGAGTCGGCGACACGCAGGGCTTGGCCGATCTACTGCTGAAATGCGAGACCGATGACAAATTTTACCGCGCTTTGAAAAGCGCGTGCGCCCGCATCGCGCCATTGGTGAAAACGGCGCGCGAGGTAGCAGATTGGCGGCGCCTGCTCAGAGAGCTAGCCTGAATTTTCTTTCCGCGCGCATCACTGACGCGTCGGCTCTTTGATCCACCCTCTGATCCAGGGCAGAAGCAAGTACGCCGGCAGTGACAACAAGAACGTCATCGCGAAATAGTTGCCATAGCCGTACCGTTCTGCGCCGAGACCGCTGAAGCCGCCGATTAATCGGCCGGTGAGCGAAAAAACGGAAGACAGGAACGCGTACTGAACCGTGGCGTGTTCCTTGTCGCAAACATTCATGAGAAACGCCAGGAAAGCGGCGGTACCGAGACCTCCGCTCAACGACTCGAACATCGATGCGCCGTAGAGGCCAAACCGGCCGAGGTTCAGCCAGTATACCAGGGAATAGCCGAGATTTGAGACCGCCTGCAGTACACCGAGAAACCAAACGCCATGAAAGATGCCGTAACGTGAGATAAACGCTCCGCCCATCAATGCGCCGACGACGCTCAGCACGATACCGAAAGTCGTTGGAAACAATCCGATCTGAAACATCAGATCATCGGCATTCGGCCAGATCGTTTTTCCATAATCCACCCAGAACGGTTTCACCATCGGACCGATAGCAAATTCCCCCAGCTTGTAGGTCAGCACAAAGAGGATAAGCGGGATCACGCGCCAGGTTCCCGCCCAGCCGACGAAACCGGCCAGCCAATGCTCACGGGACGCGCTTGTAATGCTGAGACGAGGAACAGTAATTGCGCTGAAGGCTAGAATCGCGAAAACGACGGCCGCCAGTACGAATAAGGAATTCCATGCAATCGCGCCCGCTAAAAAAACCAAGCCGCCGCCGGTGAATACCAAAGCGATCCGATATGCCGATGCTCGCACGCCATTGGCAGCGCCCTCGTCTTCCCGATTGACCAAAGCCACCGAGTAGGAATCGATCGCCACATCCTGGGTCGCCGACAGGGTCGTGAAAGCCAAAATCAAAAGCAGCACGATCAACCCAACCCCGGCGATATTCACAAACGGCAGAGTCAAGAGCACGGTGGCGATACCGAGCATGCACACGGTTATCCAGATCCGCCGATCGCCGTAGCGATGCACTAGAGGCGACCAGAAAAACTTCAATGAATAGGGCAATTCGAGCAGCCTGAGGCCGCCGATCGCGCGCAACGACACACCATTGATGCGAAAGTAAACCGGCAACACTTCCCAGAGAATCGCCGCCGGAGCGCCTTGAATGAAATAGAGCAGCGCGATAACAGCAAGCTTTTTTCGCGCCGCAGGCGAGCTTTCGCGCGCGCCCAAAAATCGCCAGAGCCATTTAGACATACTTGACGGTTATAAAGACAAACCGGCCAACTTTCCACCGCATCTGGAACCGCGAGAAGCCGCCCGAAGAAAACGCATCAGCAAATGCCACGACCCCAATCGAACCGCAGCTCTAAATCTAAATTGAACAACCCTCGGCTATAAGCCGAGGGATTTAAAGGCTGTCGATTGGAAATCGACTATCATCAATGATCTGTTCACCTTCTTG
>DATIEH010000269.1:0-9622 GCA_035455905.1 Binatia bacterium
TTTTATGTTGCATCTCAATTTGTCGGCGGCTTGATCGGGGCGATCAGCGCCGCCGTCGCTCTCTCGGCGTGGGCTTCGCATCCCGCTGTGAACTACGTCGTGACGATGCCGGGCGCCGCGGGCGCCTTTGCGGCACTGATCGCTGAAATGGCCATCGCTTTTATTCTAATGACCGTGGTGCTGCGCGTTTCCAGTACACCGAGGCTGCACAAGTTTACCGGGCTCTGCGCGGGCATCTTGGTCGCGATCTATATCACCGTCGAAGCGCCGATTTCCGGCATGAGCATGAATCCGGCGCGCACCTTCGCTTCCGCCGTCCCGGCGCATCATTGGGCTCATCTCTGGATCTACTTCGTTGGTCCGGTGCTCGGCATGACCTGTGCGGCAGAGGTTTATCTCAGAACCAGAGGCGCGACAAATACGCTCTGTGCGAAGCTTCATCACGAAAATACCCAGCGCTGCATTTTTTGCGGCAAACCGGCCGGTGTATAAGAACGTATCGCCTGGGCCGGAATCATCTTAGGATCCGCAGATAAGTGGAGTGCTGATCGCCTCACAGCCACACTCACGGCGAACCTAAACGAGTAATGACCTCCCTCGAAATGGCCGGAATTCGCCCTTCCTGGCTCGATTCCGCCGCACCACAGTTGGTCTAAGAAGATCCCGGCACGCCGGGCAGAGACATCGCGTCCTGGCACTTTTCTAGAATGTGGAACTAAATTTTTGCGACCTGGCGACCTCACGATCCCAGTACAGTCGTCCTGCGCCTCGTAACTCATCGCTGCAATTTTTCCGCTCGCATCTCTTTACCGCACCTTGACATCTAATCCGCAAATACAGCGGCTCATCCGCAGCGGATAGGACACCATCCGGTCGAACTTTTTAAAAAATGGAGAAGCAAATGAAACCGCTAGCAATCGGAACAGTGACTTTGGCGATCGCACTCGGCGCTCATGGGGCTCACCCCCAAACGATCGAAAAGAAAGCTTTGAATCTGGAAGGAGCAAGGAAAGTGATCGCGGCCGCTACCGCTGAAGCCAAGAGCAAAAATGCTCCGGGCGGCGCTATTGCGGTTGTCGATGAAGGCGGCAACTTGATTGCCGTCGAGCGGTTGGACGATACCTTTGCCGCCGGCGCTAATATTTCCATCGGCAAAGCACGCACCGCTGTTTTGTTTAAACGTCCGACGAAATTCTTCGAAGACGTGATCAACAAAGGCCGGACCGCGATGACGACCCTCAACGATTTTACGCCGCTCCAAGGCGGCATTCCCATTATCGTCGATGGGCAGATCATCGGCGCAGTCGGCGTCAGCGGCGCAGCCTCAGCGCAGCAAGACGAAGAGCTTGCCATCGCCGGCGCGAATGCTCTGGCGACCAGCGCAGCGCAAGCAAAGTAATTTCCCTGACAGGAAATTTGAGCGAGGGATTTTGATCCGTTCGAAAGTTCGTGAGTTTCACGGTTAAAAAACCAAATTCGTATATCGAGGAAATCGTCTATTCGCGATGTGAAGGGAGCCGTTCATGAAATTCCGATATCACTTCGTCTTTTTAACATTGCTGCTGTTGCCGCACCGTTCACTGCACGCGCAGCTTCTCGAGAAAAAAGTCTTGAGCCTCGAAGCCGCAGAAAAGGTTGCTTCCGCTGCAGCGCTGGAAGCCAAAAAAAGAAACGCCACGGTAGTCATCGTCGTTGTCGATGATGGCGGTTATCCGCTCGTGCTGAAACGGCTCGACGATACGCAAGTTGCCAGCGTCCAGGTCGGCATCGGGAAGGCGCGCACCGCAGCGATTTTCCGCCGGCCCAGCCGAGATTTCGAGGAGCAAATCAAAAACGGCCGGGTCGCCTCGCTGGTTTTGCCCGGCGCAACGCCCCTTCAAGGTGGTTTGCCGCTCATCGCAGGCGGAAAAGTGGTAGGCGCCATCGGCGTCAGCGGCAACACGCCGCAGGAAGATGAAGATATCGCCAAAGTGGGTGCGACAGCGTTCTCGACCGAGATGACCATGCAATCATCCGCAGTAGTCACGCACCTGCCCGCGAAGCAAGTCAGCCAGGCTTTTGTGAAAGGAATGCCGCTCGTTCGCGGCATGAATTACAAGATCGATGCTAGTCATCGAGATGAGCCCGGCGTTGTCGAAGTTCACACGCGCGACACGGATGTCATCTACATGCTGGACGGTACGGCAACCCTCGTCACAGGAGGCACCGTTATCGACGCGAAAACCATCGAGCCGGAAGAAATTCGCGGTCGAAAATCCGAAGGAGGCGAGAGCCGGCTCGTCGCCAAGGGCGACGTCATCGTGATTCCCAATCGCACACCGCACTGGTTCAAGGAAATAAATGGTCCGATTAATTACTACGTCGTGAAAGTACGCTCAGCGAACTGAGGTGAACTATGAACACTATACAAGCATTGCCGAATGCATCTCACAATTCTCAATATTCCGCCTCTTCGGAAAAAAATAGATTCCCACTCCCCTTGTGGGAGAAGGTAAGGGTGAGGGGTTCCTCTGTAAAGACCGACGAAGCAAACACCACCGCCAGTCAGATCGGAATCGCGGTCATGCTTGCCGCCTTGCTCCTGTTTGCGGCGACCCTTGCGCGCGCCGCATCACTCGACGAGATGCTCATCAAACGGAAAGCCGAAGCCAGTATCGATCTCGCCACTAAAGGAGGCGCACAACTCGTCAAGGGAGAATGGCGCTACAGTGACACGAAGATTGTCGAAGTCGATTTCAGAGCCGCAGGTCAGGACGGTCAGCCGGGAGACACACCGATCAAATCCTACGACTTTATGCCCCATGCCGGGCGTGCGGATTTCGACGATTCCGAATGGGAAGTGATCGATCCGACCAGCCTCGACAAACGCCGCTCCGCTGGCAAGCTCGCTTTTAATTGGTACCGCATCAAAATTACCATTCCCGAGCGCATTGCCGATTTCGATCCAACCGGATCGACTCTCGTTTTTTCTACCTCCCTCGACGATTACGCGGAAATCTGGGTAGACAGCGAAATTCCTCGCGCCGCCGGACAGAGCGGCGGCTCTATGATCAAAGGCTGGAACGCGGAAAATCGATTGATCATTGGCCGAGGCGTCAAGCCGGGCCAAAAAATTCAATTGGCAATCTTCGGCATCAACGGTCCGATCTCCAACCCTCCGACGAACTACATTTACATGAAATACGCCAAGCTGGAATTTCACAAAGTTCCAGCGGGACCTGTGGCGGTGGTTCCGCAGGAAGTCAACGTCGAGGTTGTTCGCAACGATCCCGCGATTGACGCCATTGTGCCGGCGAATCCGAAGATTTTTAAGCTCGCTGAAGGTTTTCAGTTCACCGAGGGACCGGTATGGGTGAAACCCGGTTACCTTCTCTTCAGCGATCCGAACGCCAATACGATTTACAAATACAATCCGACTGACGCGAAACTTTCTGTATTCAAGACACCCAGCGGCTATTCCGGAAAGGATATCGGCGAATACTTTCAGCCCGGCTCCAACGGTCTTACCCTCGATGCGCAAGATCGACTGACGATCAACGAGCATGGCAATCGTCGCGTGACGCGTATTGAGAAGGACGGCCGATCAACGGTGCTCGCGGACCGTTACGAAGGACAGCGTCTCAACAGCCCCAACGATCTGGTTTATCGATCGGACGGAACTTTGTTCTTCACCGATCCGCCCTTTGGCTTGCCCAAATTCTACGATGACCCGCGCAAGGAGCTTTCCTACAGCGGGGTGTTCGCGCTCTACAAGGGTCAATTAAAACTCGTCAGCACCGATCTCAAGGGACCGAACGGCATCGCCTTCTCCCCTGACGAAAAATATCTCTATGTCGGCAACTGGGATCCGGAGAAAAAAATCATCATGCGCTACGAAGTTGGCGAGAACGGTTCATTGAACAACAGCAAAGTCTTTTTTGACATGACACATGCCCCGGGAGAAGACGCCATCGACGGCATCAAAGTCGACCGATGCGGCAACCTTTATGTCTCGGGCCCCGGCGGATTGTGGATCATCTCCCCTGAAGCAAAACATCTCGGCACGATCGTCGCACCCAAGCATCCGCACAATATGGCTTGGGGCGACGACGGAAAAACCCTTTATTTGACGGCGCAAGGGACTCTCTACCGCATGCCGTTGAAGGTCGCCGGGAGTTTGCCCGGTACGCCCGTCAGGAACTTGTCCCAAGCCAAGTAAAGAAACGAGCAGAATAAAGCATCGTTTGCCTCGGGACGCACATCTAACAACGCGAGCAGTGATAACAAGGTTGACGATCTCAAACTCATTTCAAGGAGGGAAACTAACGTGTTCACAAAGCTATTAGCAGTTTCTGCAGGCGTGATTTTGACCGCGGCCGGAATAGCCTCGGCTGACACTGATCAATCGACCAAATTTACGATTCGGATCGAGAACATCACCAAGCCCGATGCATTCACGGCTTCGAACGGCGTAAAATGGTCGCTCGCGTTTTCACCTGGAACCGCGATCGTTCACACTATAAAGGCGCCGGTTTTTAACGCCGGGAAAAAAGATCGCGGCAAAGGGCTGGAGGCTCAAGCCGAAGACGGCGATCCCAGCATGCTCGCCAAATCTTTGGCAGGAGCGAACGGCATCAAGTCAGTGACCGTGTTCAATACACCCGTGGGAGCGAGCGCTCCTGGCCCGATTACTCCCGGCGCTGCGTATGAAGTGACGGTTTCAGCCGTGCCTGGAGACCGATTGTCTTTGACCCTGATGATGGGTCAATCCAATGACTGGTTTTATGCACCGGCGGAACCTGGCATCGAGCTCTTCAAAAATGGACAAGCGCTCAGCGGCGACATTAGTTCGCAGCTGGTGATGTGGGACGCCGGCACGGAAGTCAATCAGGAACCCGGCATCGGGTCGGATCAAGGACCGCGTCAAAAAGCACCGAACACCGGCAAAGCAGAGAACGGCATGGTGCGCAAAATCGATGACGGCAAAACTTACTCGACGGCTGCCAAGGTCATGCGCATTACGGTTACCCCCGCGATGCCGGCGATGTAACGATCACAAGCAACTGTACAGTAGGCGGGCGGATTCCTTATGGGTCCGCCCGTTTTTTATGCGCTTCGGTTCAGCAATTTTCTAAACGTAACCGTCTGGTTCTTTTCGTAAACTCATTGACGTATTTACTCGTGCGCCGGGATGTTAGAATCATTTTGTGAACTTCGCTGAGTTTGCGTCACTCTGTTATGAGCTGGAAAGAACGCCGAGTCGATTAGTAAAAATCGCCACTGCGGCCGAATATCTCCGCCGGTTGAACCCGGATGAGATTCGTTCCGGTGTCGCATTCTTGTCGGGCCGTCCGTTTCCGGTTTCCGACCCGCGGACGCTTGACATTGGAGGAAGCGCATTTGCGCACGTTGCCGAGGTCCCTGAAAACGACCCGTCTGTTCTGCCGGCACTCACAATCGACGATGTCACCCAAATCTTTGCGCAAATCGCCGAAGCCAGCGGCAAGGGCTCGCGCGAGCAGAAACTTGCTCGTCTCAGAGAGCTCGTCGAAATGGCGTCTGCGCACGAGCGGCCGATCCTGTTTCGCCTCTTGCACAACGAGCTCCGCATCGGGCTTCACGACGGGCTTATCCAGGAAGCGATCGCCAAGGCTTCGGGTAGCGAACTCAAACTGGTCCGGCGCGCTGCGCTATTTCTCTCGGACCTCGCCGAAGTCGCATCGATTGCACTGATCGAAGGCAAAACGGGTCTCGATCAGGTCGACATAAAGCTCTTTGTTCCGCTGCTTCCGATGCTTTCCGAGCTTTCGCAGGACTTCGAGCAAATTTTCAAGGCGCACAACGGCCGCACGGCGCTCGAATACAAATACGACGGCGCGCGCGTGCAGATTCACAAGAATGGCGCGCAAGTGCGCATCTGGAGCCGACGCCTGACCGAAGTCACAGCCAGTCTTCCCGAGATCGTCCAAAGCGCACGGGAGGATATCACTGGAAGCTCTTTCATTCTCGATGCCGAAGTGGTCGCGACCGGACCCGACGGACGGCCGTTTCCATTCCAAGACTTGATGCGTCGTTTTCGGCGCGTGCACGGCATCGAAATTGCCGCAGCTGAAATTCCTCTCTCCCTTTACCTCTTCGATTGTTTGTATCTCGATGGTCAGTCACTGATCGACGAACCGTATGACATGCGTTGGCAAAAACTCATCGAGATTTCCGCCGGTAGAAATCTGGCATCGAGGCTTGTCACAAATCAGAAAGATTCCGCGGAAGCGTTCCTGAACCAATCCATCGCCGCCGGACACGAAGGCGTGATGGCTAAAGCATTGAATAGTCCTTACATGCCCGGCAATCGCGGCAAGCTCTGGTTCAAAGTAAAACCGGCCGAAACCATCGATTGTGTTATTCTGGCCGCAGATCTCGGCTCCGGCCGGCGACACGGCTGGCTTTCCAATTACCACCTGGCCGTGGCCGACGATGCCGGCGGCTACGCTCCCGTGGGAAAGACTTTCAAGGGTCTGACCGACAGACAATTCATCGAGATGACCGAGAGATTACGATCCCTGCAGGTCGACGACGACGGCTACACGGTCAGCGTCCGCCCCGAGGTCATCGTCGAAGTGACGTACAACGAAATACAGCGAAGCCCGCAGTACAGTTCGGGATTTGCCCTGCGCTTCGCGCGCATCACCCGAATCCGCGATGACAAGGGGCCGGCCCAGATCACTACCTTATCCGAACTGCAGGCGCTCTACGACCGACAGTTTCGCACTAAGCACCGACCGTCCGTTTGAAGCAATGCTATTCACTGGCGGCTTGTGGCTGCTCCGGGCGGAGCTTGCCGTCGGCCGACATTCGATCAAACTGTCTTTTTCGACAAGTTTTTGTCCACAATCGCGGCGACAATGAGAAGAAAAGAAAGGAAACGGACGAAATAGAAAAAGGGCCGGTCTTCATTCGGGTCGCTGACCATCGCCAGCGCAAAACGGTTGAAACCTTCGATGAAAAATGAAATTGAGAAAAAGAGAAAAAAACGATCTTTGGTATCCTTCCAGAACCTCAGGAAGAATAGGCCTGCGACCAGTGAAGCCATCGCAATGGCGCCGAGCAACGCAGGATTCATAGCCTCACCTCATTCCTTGTCCCAGATAATGCCGTAAAGTAACACCAGCATGGCGAGCAGCGCCACCACTAGCCGCCAAGTGTAAAGATTGACTTCGGTAAACACCACCTTGTCCGCCACCAAAAGGGCATTGTTGAGAGTCAATCCGGTGAAGCACAATCCGCCCCAGAGCAAGAGCTTGTACCGACTTCGATAATAAGCACGCAAGAGTAGCCAGGCGCAAAGGGCTGCGGTTACGGTGCAAAGCGCGTAGAACAGCGGAGCCATGTCAGTCCTTTCTGAATTTGAACGCGTCAGCGAATTCTTGAACTCTGCTCTTCGGTTTCGAATGGATAAGATTCGTAATCGGGACAAGATGTTTCGCATAGATCTTGGCCACACGATCGACCATCTGGCTCAGCACAGGCGAGCCGGGCTCATACCGATACGCAAACGATTGGCCCGGCTCGGGAACTAGTAGTTCTTCCTCGCGCAGGCGCGCCAAAACTTTACTGGCCTGCTCGTCATCGATATAAAGCCTTTTTGCGACGGCAGCGACATCCCATTGCTGCTGCGGATTATCGCGCAACAGCAACAGCGCTTCCAATTGCGCGACAGAGTCGATCTTTTCAATAATGAACTGCGCGACGTCTTCAGGGATAAGCGTGGAGCTCGTGGCCATAGAAACACTTTCTCGAAACGGACATCATCGGCCAGCGGCTGCAGTTCGTAAATAGACGTGGATGATCGACAAGCATAGCGCAGCGATCCGTTGACATTGTAAGTCGTTAGCCGATACTGGCTCCATATGACCGCACCATTTTCTTCAGTCAAGCAAGCGTTCAAATTACCCGTCGGGAGCGAAATTGCATTGCGCGGTTGGGTTCGGTCGCGCCGTGACTCCAAAGGCGTTACCTTCATCGAGTTGAACGACGGTTCGCGCTTCAAAAGCATGCAGCTCGTAGTGGAAGCCGGAGCGATCAGCGACGAGACGCTGAAACAAGTCACTACCGGGAGCAGCATCGAGGCAATCGGTCAATTGGTTGAGTCCCCCGCAAAGGGGCAAGCCGTGGAGCTTAAAGTCACGGCCATTCAGGTTTACGGTTCGGCCGATCCGGCGACGTATCCCTTGCAGAAAAAAGGGCATACACTGGAATTTCTCCGCGAGATCTCGCACCTGCGCGTGCGCAGCAATACTTTCGGCGCCGCCTTCCGGGTGCGCAATGCGCTGACCCACGCCATTCATCTATTTTTTCAGGAGCGCGATTTTCTCTATGTGCAGACGCCGGTCATCACCACTTCGGATTGCGAAGGCGCCGGCCAAATGTTCAACGTGACCACGCTGAACATGCAGCAACCGCCGCGAACACCCGACGGCAAGGTCGATTGGCAGCAGGACTTCTTCGCGAAGCCCGCCTATCTCACCGTGAGCGGCCAACTCGAGGGAGAAATTTTTGCCTCGGCATTTTGCAAAGTCTACACCTTCGGCCCAACTTTTCGGGCTGAGAACAGCAATACGCCGCGCCATCTGGCGGAGTTTTGGATGATCGAGCCTGAAATGGCTTTTTACCAGCTCAACGATAATATGCGGCTCGCCGAGGAGTTTCTGAAGTATATTATTCGGTATGTGCTCGAACAGTGCCGCGAGGATCTGGAGTTCTTCAACCAGTTCATCGAAAAATCGGTGCTCGCCACCTTGGAGCATGTCGCCGAGTCGGATTTCGGCCACATGAGCTACAGCGATGCCGTCGCGGAGCTCAAGAAATCCGGAAAGACGTGGGAATTTCCCGTGCAGTGGGGCAACGATTTGCAGACCGAGCACGAGCGCTATTTATCCGAAGAGGTATTTAAAAAGCCGGTCATTGTGACGGATTATCCCAAAGACATCAAAGCTTTTTACATGCGCCTCAACGAGGATGACAAAACCGTTCGCGCCATGGATGTGCTCGTGCCGCGCGTCGGCGAAATCATCGGCGGCAGCCAGCGTGAAGAGCGCTATGAAGTATTGTTGCGCAGGCTGCGGGAGACCGGCTTGGACGAAAAGCCCTATTGGTGGTATCTCGATCTGCGCCGTTACGGCACGGTGCCCCACTCGGGATTCGGGTTGGGATTGGAACGAATGATGATGTATCTGACCGGCCTCAAAAACATCCGCGACGTGATTCCGTTTCCGCGCACGCCGGGCAACGCCGAGTTTTAAGCCAAACCCGCAGCGCAAACTGAAAGAGCTTCTCCCACCCGCGTTCAGCGTGAGCGGCGAGCCGGTAATTTACCCGCCGATGGAATCCACGGGAAATAACACAATCCGCCCACACTCAAAGTCACGCTGATTCCGAACACCAGCGGCGCCGTTATGTCCCGTGCGCCACCGGCCGAGCGGCCGATGTCGGTCAATGCCGAGCGCAGCGGAACGACAAGCGCGATGACCACAAGCAGCAGCGCGACGGAAAACAGTGTCAGTAAGGTGACGCTGGCCAAGGAACGCCACTCCTTCGAACACCTTGCTCGGAACCGAGATGCATGGCAAGTAAGAGAACCAGACTT
>DATIEH010000270.1:0-14065 GCA_035455905.1 Binatia bacterium
GTCGGCGATCGACAGATCGCGCCCGCCCAAACCACCGATGAAATTGACGACCACAGGCCGGTTCTTCGCCGGATAGAGACAGGACCGGATCTCATGCATCAAAATACCGCAATTATCGGCCGAGCCATGGGCAAAATCCCGGTCCACGACGCCGACAGCTTTGAAACGGCTCAAGCACTCGCGCAGCTCCAGCGTCGGGAACGGGCGGAACCAGCGGAGGTTCACATAGCCGACTTTCTGCCCCTTCTCGCGCAAACGCCGCACCGCGGTACGCGCCGGAGCCGCCACCGTGCCTATGCCGATCAGCACGACTTCCGCGTCGTCGGTCATATATTCGTCGAAGTAATATGGCGCGGCGTAGCGCTCGCCGAAGACGCTGTTGAATTCTTTATACGCGTCTTTGATCACGGTGCGCGCACGCTTCGCGGCTTCCCAGTTTTGCCTGCGGATTTCCATCACCCAATCCTCGTTGGCTTGCGGCGCAATGGAAATCGGATTGTCGGGGTGGAGCCGGCGCTCGGCCAGATCGTATTGCGGCAGAAATTTTTTCGCGGCGGCTACCGAAGGAATTTTTACCATGTGCTGCGAGTGAGTAAGAAACGCGCCGTCCATCGCCAATCCCATCGGCATCCTGACTTTCTTGTCTTCAGCGATACGGTAACCGATCAGCACATGTTCCAGAGCTTCCTGTGGGGTTGTGACCCAGCACAGTAGCCAGCCCATGTCGCGAACCGCCATCGCGTCGTTGTGCTCGACGCCGAAGGCGCCTGGATCATCGAGGGCGCGGTTGCCTACCACAAAAAGCGGCGGCAGACGGTCGGTCGCGGTAACGACAAGCGCTTCCATACCGTACATCCAGCCGGTGCCGCTCGATCCGCCGAAGGCGCGGGCGTTTACAGAACTGGCGTGCTTGACGATTTCGAACTGGGAATGCTCGCTGTCGGCGATAATATATTCGGCGTCGAATTGTCCGTCGGCGATCAGTTTCGAGATCGCGTCCATGACTTCCGTATAGGGGCGAATCGGATACGCGGCGATCACGTCGACGTCGGCCAGACGCACGCCCTGCGCAACAGCCTGGCAACCGTTTAAAAGATCTTCCCGCTCATAGACGCCGGATTGATCTGATTTTGTTGCGACTGCGACACTCATACTTCCACCTCCTCGGTTTTTCGAACCGGCACGATTTTCCCCTCAGGCATCACTTCGCCCTGAGTCACCGTCATTCCCTTGCCGGTAACAATCGGGTAAGAGACTCGGTCTTTGCCTTTTTTGTCCTCGACCCACTGAATGTATTCTTTGGAATCCTTTTTCCAGTGTTCCCACGGACTCGAGTCGTCCTCAAATTGGAGCTCATCCACCATGACGATGCACTCTTTCACTGGACATACCTGAGCGCATTTTCCGCAACCCACGCAATACTGATAGTCCACGTCGTAGTAGCCATCGGTGGTCGGATCGAAGCATTCGTCCGGACACTCGGCCCAGCAAAGCGTGCACTTGGTGCACAGATCGAACCTGACCGCGGGCCTCTGTGTTTTGGTGGTGCCGCGCTTGAAGCCGGGGTTTCTCGTTTGCCCTCTCGGGCCCATCTCGAAGCCACGCTTTACCGCCGGAACCACCGCGCCCTCTTGCATCTCGAACCACTTGGGCAGCACGGGAACTTCGTGCGGCCATTCGATGCCATCTTTCGGAGTCACCGTTCGAACCCGCGGCGGCTTGGTCTCCTGGCGCAGAGATTCGTATGCTGCGCGCGCGGCCTCGGCGCGGTGCTTCTGTTTGGTCTTGTCCATCAGGTAAGCTTCAACGGCTTCGATGCTGATCACGCTCGGGTCGATGGCGGCGATGCCGCCCAAAATCCGCTCATGGGTTAAATCGTCTTTGTTGACCCAGAGTCCAGCGAGGCTGGCGTCGCCGTCGAGAATCGCGATACGGTAGTTGTAAGGTTTCCTGCCGATGAACTTGAGCAGCTCCTCCGGTTTTTTCTTGGAAACCACGAGCAGACAGCCGTCTTTGACCACTCTTTCATTGATGGGCCGGATGCCGTGCCATCCCCAGGGCTCCACGCCTTTGCACATCGTATCGTCCAAGACGACCGAGATGTTGGCCTCGTCGATCTCGAGCTTGGCGCCGCATTCCGCCTCCAGCTCCTCTTCGCTGAGATCCGGCGAAACGAAAGCGAAATACTTGCACGGGATGCCGTTTCTCTCCGGCGAATCGCTGTAGCGTCCGTTGGAAAAAGCCTTCTGGCCCATCCGGCTGGCAATCATGACAATGTCGCTGCCAATTTTTTTACCGAGGTTCTTCTGAAAGATGCCTCGATAGTTGACCTCTACGCGCTTGATCATGAAACCCTCCTCTCTTGAGTAACTTCGTTACGGGATTTTTTTTGCGCGGGCTTGGACGACAAAACGCTCGCTTCCACCTGCTCGATGTGAAATTGCATTTCTTTTCGCGCCTTGATCCGGTCGTGCTTTTCGATTGCGGCAATAATTTTCCGGTGCGTGTCGATCGATGACTTCCGCCGCTCGCTCGTCTGCAGCGATTCTTCGCGGCTGCGGCTGAGCATCTCCATCAATCCGAAAACCAACTTTTGTAGCGCTTGGTTTTGCGTGGCGCGGCTGATGCACAAATGCAATTCGGCGTCGGCGTCGACTCCGGTCTCGCCGCGCTTGACGGCTTCGGTTTGTTTGGCGACGATCTTTTTCAGCTGCGCGATATCTCTCTCGGTCGCGCGCTCGGCGGCCAGGGCGGCGATATGCGGCTCAATCAATTTGCGCAGCTCGAAGACGTCCGCCAGCGCCCTCTTTTCGTCGATCAGCAGGCGCGCGAGCGGCCCGACCAGGGCTTCGACGGGCAGATCGACGACGAAGTTGCCCATGCCCGTTCGGCTGACGATGAGCCCCTGACTTTCCAACGAGCGCAGCGCCTCGCGCACCGAAGTCCTGCTGACCTTAAAAGTCTCGGCCAACTCGCGCTCGGACGGCAGCTGATCGCGCGCCTTGAATCGGCCCTGCTTGATCAGCTCGTGAATCTGGCTGAAAACCTCTTCGTGGATGCGAGTCTTCTTTATCGCCTTCAGCATATAGGGTCCAGCTGTCTGCTGGTCAGACCAGTTTTCTACCGAGTCCTCCAAGGGTTGTCAACACTCGTTCGGGAAGATTTTTTCGATCTCTTTGTAAGAGAAGATAATCGGCCTCGCGCCAGTGAAACCCGGCCGCGCTCGCGATTTATCGGTTCGCAGCCGACGCCGTCACCCAGCCCAACATTACAGCCGTGGCGGCCAAGAGGCCGGGCAAAAGCCAATGAAGGATCGAATCCCACGAGCCGATGGAAGCGCGGACCAACGTGTCAGTGATGGCGAGCTCTCCCGCCACCCAGCCGAGCACTCCCCCGCCGAGCCACACGATCCAACGGAAGCGATCCATAAGGCGCGCCAGGAGACTGCTGCCGCAGATCACGATCGGAATGGAAAGTCCGATGCCGAAAAGCACGAGCGTCAGATCACCATGGGCAGTCGCGGCCACCGCCAAGACGTTGTCGAGGCTCATGATCAGGTCCGCGACGATGATGATTCCAATCGCTTCCCACAGGGTCGCGACCTCACGCGTTTTGTGTTCCTTATCGTCGCTCGCATCCTGGCGCACCAGCTTGATGGCGATCCAGACTAGAACCAAGCCGCCGAGGGCCTGGAGAAATGGAATCAACAATATTTGCGTGATGACGGCGATGAGAATGATGCGCAGCACGACTGCGCCGAGGGTTCCGCCGAGCAAGCCAACAAGCCGCTGGCGAGGGGGCAAAGTGAGGACCGCCATGGCGATCACCAAAGCATTATCACCCGCGAGCGAGAGATCGATGATGACAATGCCCAGCCAGCGAGCCCAGAATTCGGGATGAACTAGAGCTTCCATCGGTGGGCGTATTGCCAGGCAGTCAAATCTCTCGCGGCGTTGGCGCGGACACGGGCAATCCGCGCAGGCGGCGCCACCACGGGCCGATGATTGGCATCATAAAGAACAGGATCGCTACCACCGTGATCACCCCCGCAATCGGCCGATCAAAAAAGATGGCGAGTGATCCTTGCGACATGATGAGGCTCTGGCGCAGCGCATTCTCCGCCATATCGCCGAGCACCAAAGCCAGAACCAGAGGAGCCAAAGGATAATCGAGTTTTTTGAACACATATCCGACGACGCCGAAGATCAGCATATACCAGACGTCGAGCATGCTGTTGTGAACGGCATACGATCCGATCGCGCAGAGCACGACGATGAGTGGCGTGAGTATCGCGAACGGCACGCGCAAAATGGCGGCGAAAAAGGGCACGAACGCGAGCACCATCAGCACGCCCAAAATATTTCCCGTGTACATGCTCGCGATCAATCCCCAGACGAAGTCCGGCTTTTCCGTAAACAGCAATGGACCCGGTTGCAGTCCCCATATGATCAGTCCGCCGAGCATGACCGCGGCGGTCGGTGATCCCGGAATTCCGAGTGTGATCATCGGCAGCATCGCTGCGACACCCGCGGCATGGGCTGCGGTCTCGGGCGCGATCACGCCTTCGAGCTCGCCTTTGCCGAACGCTTCTGGGTTTTTCGAAAAACGCTTGGCGAAGGAGTAACTCATAAACGAAGCGGGAGTCGCCCCGCCGGGCTTGAAGCCCATCCAAAACCCGATGAGACAACTGCGCGCGAAGGTGCGCCAATAGCGCGGCAGGATTTTCCAAGTATCCAACACCACATGCAGATTCATCTTGCTGCTGACGCCTTTGAAACTCAGCCCTTCTTCGACGGAGAGCAAGATCTCGCCGATGCCAAAGAGGCCGATGACGGCGATGATAAAATCGAATCCTTGCATGAGTCCGGTGAAACCGAAGGTCATGCGCAGCTGGCCGGTGACGATGTCGAGGCCGACGGCAGCCAGAATGAACCCGATCATGATCGAGACTACGGTTTTAAGGGGATTGCCGCCGCCCAACCCCACAAACGCGGAAAAAGTCAGTAGCTGAATGGAAAATATTTCCGGCGGACCAAAGCGCAGCGCGACATCGGCAAGCAACGGAGCGAACAAAGTGATGAGCACCGTTGCAAACAGCGCTCCGACAAAGGACGAAGTGAATGCCCCGGTCAGCGCTTGGCCGCTTCGACCTTGGCGGGCCATCGGATAACCGTCAAAAGTGGTTGCCACCGACCAAGGCTCTCCCGGAATGTTAAAAAGGATTGACGTGATGGCTCCGCCGAATAGTGCTCCCCAATAAAGGGATGTGAGTAAGATGATCGCCGAGGTCGGCGGCATGCGCAGGGTGAGGGGCAATAAAATGGCAACCCCATTCGCGCCGCCCAAGCCCGGCAGCACACCGACAATCGTGCCAAGCATGATACCAATGGCCGCGTACAGCAGGTTCTCGTGCGCTAAGGCCTGCTGAAACCCAAGAAAAAGATTTTCTATCCCCACTCAGTAGCCCAGCCAGTCTTCGAGCGGTCCCTTCGGCATCGGTACCAGGAACCACAGTTCAAAGATCATGAAAGTGAGCACCGGTACCGAAACCGCAAGCACGATCACGGTAATCCAGGAATGACGTCCAACCCATCGCATGTAAATGCCGAGATAGAGGGCCGCCGCGACGTACAAGCCGACAAATTCGGTGAGCAGCACCATGGCTGTCGCGGGCCCAATCACTTTGAACACCGGACCGAGTTGTTCGCGCGTGACGAATTTTTCATCCGATCGGCTGCGCAGGGTCTGGAGCAGAATGACAGCGCAAGTCACGACCATGATCAGCGCCAACCAAAACGGAAAAAATCCACTTCCGGGACCGTCAGTGCCCCAGCCAATACCAAGTCGCAGGGCATCAAAAATGACGATACCGCCCAACGCCATCAGGATTGAAGCGGTTATGGAATCCGCCGCACGCATCTTACTTTTTGAGCAACCCGCCCTTGGCCATTAAATCTTTATGGAGCTGTTCGTTCTCTTCGACCCATTTGACGTATTCGCTGCCGGTTGCAAACGCGGGCTTCAATGCTCCCTCGGCAAGATATTTTTTGAAGTCGGCCGAGTCGTAAACCTTCTTGAGAAAGTCGGTGTGCCATTGCACGGCGTCCTTGGGAATCCCCGGCGCGCCGAAAATCCCACGTAGCATGAGATAGTGGATGTCGACGCCGAGCGCCTCTTTGATCGTCGGGATATCTTTCCAATTCCCCTCGGGAATGCGCGCCGTGTCGAAAACTCCTAACGGCCGCACTCGTCCGGCCTTCCAATGACTGACACATTCAATGGGGTTATTGACGGTGGAATCGACGTGCTTGCCGACCAGATTTACGCAGACCTCGCCCCCACCTTTGAACGGAACATAGGTAAACTTGATTCCCAAGGCCTGTTCCAGTTGGATCGTGATAATTTGATCTTCCTGTGCCGAGCCTGTGCCTCCCATCTTCATGCGATTGGTTCCGGCCGATTGCGCCTTCACAGCATCGACATATTCCTTCGCGGTTTTGTAGGGGGTTTCGGCATTCACCCAAAGAACGAATTCGTCGAGGGCCATGCGCGCGAGCGGCGTCAAATCTTTCCAGTTAAACGGCACGCCGGTATGCAGCGGAGTCGTAAAAAGGTTCGACAGCGTAATGATGATTACATGCGGATCACCCTTTTTTTCCTTAACATAAAGAAATCCTTCAGCGCCGGCGCCACCGGACTTATTAATGGGAATAAGTGGCCTAGGTGAGAACTTGTGCTTTTCGGCGATGACCGCGATCAGCCGCGCCATCTGATCGGCGCCGCCACCGGTGCCGGCGGGTATGATAAACTCAATCGGCTTGGTGGGCTCCCAGGCGATTGCGCTAGGTTGGCCGATAAAAAACTGCAGGATTGCAAGCGCGAGAATAACGATGCGCACGCCGCTGATCGATTCCATAAAGCCTCCTTAAGATGAAATCCTCGTTGAATATCCATAAAGGAAGAGCGCCTGCCTCGTTCTAAGGTGGTGTTACATTCCCTAAGACCGTGCTTTGTCAATTTAATGAGCTACAGTCAAGCGCCTCGACCCGCGCCGTCCGGATAACTATTCATCCATCCCAAAAGAAGCTCCGGTTTGGGAACGATATTGATAATCGAATTAAGCTGTTTACATTCCTCCTAGGCTTCGTCTATGGCTACTCGCACCCAAATTCATGGTGCCACCGCTGCGGCCCCATAACTAGTATCCCTGGAGGAATGCTCCGTTGCTCTCATTGGATGAACTACCTACCGACAAAGCTTGACGCGGCAGTGCTAAGCTGGCTTATGATCCTTTTGATAGGTTCGTAATTTCAAATCGCAAGGAGCCGCTATGGAAAACCAGTGGTCTCGGCGTGAGTTTCTGAAAACAACGGCGGCCGCCGTCGTGCTCGGGACGGCCGAAAAAGCGCTCGGTGCTGGAGGCGGATCGCTTCCGAAGCGCCGCTTGGGCATGACCGGCGAAATGGTTTCCTGCATCGGCTTTGGTTCGGGCACGCGCTTCTGTTCGATCGAAAGCGAAGATGCAGCGCAGGCGCTGCTCGAGAAAGCTTTCGCTTCGGGCATCAATTACTTCGATACCGCCGGTTCTTATACCCGGCGCGGCATCGAACGGCTGAGCGAAAAGCGCCTTGGGATATTTATCAAAACTCGGCGCAAGCAGGTTTTTCTTGCCACGAAAATCGATCCGCGAGACCGCGACGGAGCGCTCCGGTCAGTGGAGACAAGCCTCAAGTTCTTGCAAACCGAGTATGTTGACTTGATCCAGATTCATAGCTTGAGCAACCGCGCCGACCTCGAGCAGATCGGCAGCGCAAACGGAGTTCTCGCCGCCGTAACACAGCTGAAAGATCAAAAGATCGCCCGGTTCATCGGGATTACCGGTCACAACGACGGCATCGCCATGGCGGAGGCTTTGCGCCGCTATGATTTCGACACGGTGCTCATGGCGCTCAACGCGGCGCAGTCCGCGAATCCCATCGCGCAACGTAAAATGGAGGCGATTCCCGGATTCGAGCAATCGGCCCTACCGGTGGCCCTAGAGAAAAAAATGGGCATTCTGTCCATGAAGGTCATGGGACAAGGCATGCTGGTCGGCAGGGGCAACGGGCGAGCGTCCGCCGCCGAACTTCTGCAGTTCAATCTAACCCAACCCGTTGCCAGCGTGATCATCGGCTGCGAGGAAATGGTGCCGCTTGAAGAAAACGTTCTGGCTGCCGCGAGCTTCACCCCGATGAGCGAGAACGGAAAACAGCGGGTGAAGGAAAAAGTCGCGCCGTCGCGCGCAGCTTGGGAAAACTTCTTGCGCACACATGAGGACTCCGCGGTCGTGTGATTAAGGTTTACGCTAGTACGATGGCTCCTATTTCGCCCGAGTTCCAAGCTCCTTTTGCGCTTCTCGTAGGATCGAGAGATCCGCAATATCGGCTAGAGGTATTTCACGGTCGATCTTGGCAGTTTTTTTTGCTTCGTCCACGATCAACCGCAACCCCGCTTCCGGCAAAGAACCGTCATCGTTGAAACTGCGGAGGGCGCTATCGTAATTAGCGCTTGCGGTTTCGCGATCGACTTTTTGCCAGGCCATGAGAAATTGCACCGTCCCTTCGCGTTGGCTTCGGATGTAACGGTTGGCCTTGATCCCCGCTCGAATGACTCGCTTCACTTCATCGGGCTTTTCTTTGATTTTCTTTACGGTGGCGATGAGGCCGTCTTCCGGGTAAGTGAGAAACTCCGCAGCTCGGGCGAGCGAGTTGAGGCCGAGCTTTGCGCCTTTGAAGTCGAAGGGCGGCGGAATCAATCCCGCCGCATAAAGCCCCTGTTCCAGAGCAAGATAGGTTCGCTCATGGGAGTTTAAATAGACGTACTTCACGTCCTTATCCGGATCCAAGCCGAGATGCTTCAGGGAAAGTTTGGCGATGACATCCGGCGAGCTGCCGGGCGGTGCACCAATACCGACCGTTTTCCCTTTTAAATCCTGCGCTGATTTGAGTTCCGGCCGTGACATGAGAATGAATGGCGGACAGTTTACATACGCCGCGACAACTTTGACCGGCAATCCGACGACCGCTGACTGCACCATGAATGCGATGGTCGTGTAATAGTCGATGTCGCCGCTCATCAGAGCGGATCTGCCGGAGGGGCCGGTGATGCGAACGATCTCTGCATCGAATCCCTCCTCTTTGAAGAAACCTTTTTGTTGCGCCAACGGGAAAACCATCCAATGGACAACTTGTTGCGGCACGCCGACGCGGATTTTCTCGGCCGCAGAAACCGTTCCGTTAGCAAGAAATAACATTATCGCCACGGCAAGCACCGGTGGTTTCATCGCGCACCTCCAATCTGAATACGGCGCACCGACGGTATCAAAGGCAACGACCGTAGCCAAGGCCGTCTATTCCAAGTTACGCTTCGATGCGGCAGCCGCCTACTCAGGACAGTCGGACAAGCCAAATTCCCGAGTGCGCCAAAGCGCGTATCGAGGGATACGACAATCACCGATGATGCTTCTGGCTGAATAATATTGTGCGGTTTGAGCCGAGCCAAGCATTGTTTTTTTGCTTTTGATCCAATAGCCTAATCCCGCGGCTGTGTACGATTATGAACAAGACAGCTTCGCCCCATTTGTTTGCGCGCTTGCTCGTAAGTTCAGCAGTTTTCTTCGCCTTCCTCGGAGCATTTCATCCTCTCGCGCATTCCGCTTGTCGCGACCCTGAGGTGGCGCTTGGCTTTGGGTCTGTTGCCCATGCCGCCAATGTGGACGCGACCATTCAGTACTTCGGACACAACTTTTTTCTGATTACCACCAGCAAGGGAACCCGTATCGTGACCGACCCGTTGGGACCCGGCTGGTACCCGAACCCCAATGTGTCGGCTGATGTGGTCACGGTGGGCAAAGAAATGTTCAACCACAACGCCGTGCAGATCGTGCGCGGGAATCCGGTCATCTTGCGCGGGCTCAAGAACTACGGCGCCGACTGGAATAGGGTCAGCACGAGCTTTAAGGATACCCTTATCTACAATGTCCCCATTCATCAGAACGCCGAAGTGATCGAGGGCATTCATGGCTCGGCCTTCGTTTTCGACCTCGGCACATTGTGCATTGCTCACCTTGGCGATTTGAGCCAAAAGTTGAATGAGCAACAGATCAAATCCTTCGGCAAAGTCGATGTTGCATTGACGCCCATCGGCGGCGGCCGAACCATGGCACCCGATCTGGCGAGAGAAGTTCTTGCCCAGCTCAAACCAAAGATCGCGATTCCGATGCATCATCGCGACAGCCCTTATCTGATTCAGCAGTTTAGCGCGGGCATGAAGACACGCATGTTGAATTCAGACACGCTCACGATAAGCAAAGACGCCCTGCCGATTCCCACCGAAATCGATGTTTTGGTGCCTCGCGGCGCTATGAGCTACCGGTGAGAGCAATGCTCGGATCGTCGCCTCACATCGCTGCCGGGGCTAATCCATTCGCTTTTTGACTGATTTTCCTAGAGCAACTAAAAACATCACGCTCTTCCCGGCTGCATGCGGCGAGAAGAATGCCGTCACGTCATCATCAAAAAAAGTAAGTCCGGAGGCGCCGAGCCGCTGTGCGTACGCGGCGAGATAAATCTTTCCGCCGATAATCCCTGCCTCGAGCTGCGCGGCACGGTAACCGCGATTGCCGAAGCGCGCCAGAGCTCGATCGAGGTCCGCCAAAAAATAAATATTCACGCTGCAATCCGCCGGAATATCTTGATCGAGCCCGAGATAACCCGCTTGGCGGCGGAAATCGCCTTCTTTCAACAATTCCAGCGCGCGCTGATGGCGTTGAAAGAAGTACGCGCCCGGGGGCAGCCCTGTGACTGCGTTTACGATCAAATATATATCGTTGAGCGATGGCTCCGATGCGGTGAGAAAGTCGGTGGCAAGACCGCCGCTCGCCCGCTCGAGCACGGTCGAGAGCTGCTCGAACGCAATAGGTTCGCGCGCAAATTCACGCGTAGAACCGCGCCGGACGATCACATCTTCGATCGAATCGTTCGGCAGAGCGGCAGCGTCCAACGGATGAAGGGCGAAGCTTCGACCGAGTTCCTGGCGCTCCTCGTTGGTCAGTCTGTCTTGCGCTGATGTGCTTCCATCGCGCCACGCCTTCACTTCCGCCGCGCTCTCTAACGTTGAACTTTCATGCATTGCTCTGATCGCCGGGTAATCGACTTCGCTTTTCGAAAGAGGCTCGGTCTCTATTTGCAACGGTTTGACGGGCAAAGCCGCCTCAGTCGCCGGATGCGGTGCGTTGCCCAGAGCCACGAGCGCGATTGCTGCCTCTCGTTCGGTATCCAGGGCAACAAGCCGGCTTACTGCCAGATCGACGAAGCCCGCCACAACATTTGCTGGAATTTCCCGTGCCGCCGCTGCGCCCAACAAGTTGGCAATGATCGTACCCGTGTCCCAAAAGCAATGCCGGTAGGCGCGTGATTGATATTTCCAGGCGTTGCGCCAGAAGGTGGAAGCGCAAACGATGACGCACGGCGCTTTTGCGATCGACGGCTCCTGGCCCGAGGCCTGGATGAGCACTGAACGAAAATCGCCGTCGCGAAGTTTCCGCAGTGCAAAATCCCGCGGACTGAATTGATAGACACCCGCCGCGAGATCCTCAAGCACGCCGACGATATACAGATCGATGTGATACAGCGCACCGGTGCAAGCGGCCGCGCGAAACAGCATTTCACCGCCCGGATAAGTTCTGCGCCGGGTAATGCCGGCGGAAAGAAACAGAATTTCCGCCAGGCTCTGGCGTGTCAAATTAGCGCGGCTCTCCGGTAAAGCCCTCGTGGAGAGCGTATGCAATGCCGGAACTCCTGAAGACGACAGATCTTCAGGCAAGCGCATCGGCTCGAGGTGGCGGTAGATCTTGAAAGGAAGCGGCTGGTTCTCCCAGTCGAGAAAATGGCGGCCCTCGCGAACGCTTCGAAGCGAATGCTTCGTGCCGTTGTGATACGCCCACGCCGCGTTGATCTCATCGTTCTTCATTGGAAGTTCACGCTAAAGCAAATTCCTATCACTGGAAAACTACTAGCGCCAACGGCGGCGTCTGTACGACAGAGTGTTCGATTGATTTCAATTGTTTCAAGTGACCCGTTATACTTATTGCTGTGAAAAGGCTCCTCGTCTTCCAGCATGTCGCGCACGAGATCCTCGGCACGCTTAATCCTTTGCTCAAGCGTGCGGGTTTCCGGATTCGCTATATCAATTTCTCGCGTCACCCCGATGCGCAACCGAGCCTCGAAGGCTATGACGGCTTGGTCATTTTAGGCGGACCGATGAGCGTCAACGATTCGAATCGCTTGCCGCACCTCAGCACGGAAATGCACTTGATCGAGCAGGCCATGAAGAGAAATCTGCCCGTGCTGGGCATTTGCTTGGGTGCGCAATTGATCGCGAAAACCCTCGGCGCAGACGTTTACCCCAATCGGGAAAAAGAAATCGGCTGGTACGATGTTGCACCGACCGAAGAAGCCAAAAACGATTCGTTACTCGGCACGTGGGCACCGTTGGAAAAAATATTTCAGTGGCACGGCGAAACCTTCGATATTCCGAGAACCGGCCGGCACCTCGCCTTCTCGTCGCTTTGCTCCAATCAAGCGTTCCGTTACGGCACGAACGTTTACGCTTTTCAATTTCACCTGGAGGTCGAGGAGCGCATGATCCAGCGCTGGCTTCGAGTGGGGGAGAACCAGCTCGAGATCGCCTCTCTCGGCGGAAAAATCAATCCCGAACGGATTCACGCGGAAACCGCGCTCCACATCCGCCGCTTACACGAGTTGAGCGATCGGGTTTTCGGCGAGTTCATCAAACTCTTCGCCATCGAGAAGAAGTTCCGCAGGTTGAGCCTGCGCTGACGCCCAGCGGGCCAATCACTTCGGCTTGAAATTCCCAATTACCTCGGCTACCTTCAGCCGGCATTGAATATGGAATGGTGGCTTTGGATCTTGCTAGGTCTCCTGCTCCTCCTCGGCGAGCTCGTTACTCCGGGTGGTTTCTACATTTTCTTTTTTGGCCTCGGCGCGATTGCTGTGGGCCTGCTCGCCGCCTTCGAAGCCGCCGGGCCGGTCTGGTTCCAATTTGTTCTATTTTCAATCATATCGGTTCTTTCGCTTTGGTTCTTCCGGGAAAAACTTCTCGAACTCACCCGCGGGCCGAGCACGGACCGAGTCGACACCTATATTGGCGAGACGGCTGTCATTCTCGAGGACATTTCAATCAATGGCATTGGCAAAGCCGAAATGCGCGGCACCCCATGGAATACGCGAAATGTGAGCGGCCGGCCGCTCACCCGCGGCGAACGCTGTAAAGTCGAACGCGTCGAAGGGCTGACTATTTTCGTGCGGGCGGAAACGACTTAGAACGGAGAGCGCTTATGGGTGGATTCATCGTCGTCATAGCCTTGGCATTCCTGGTCATTCTTGTCGTCGCCAAGACCGCGGTGGTCGTGCCGCAGCAGAGCGCGTACGTGGTCGAACGACTCGGTCGGTACAGCGGGACTCTAAGCGCCGGTTTTCATATCCTGGTGCCGTTCCTGGATGTCGTTCGCTACAAGCATTCGCTCAAAGAACAGGCTATCGATATTCCGCCGCAGGTTTGCATCACCCGCGATAACGTCCAGGTGTCCGTCGACGGCGTGCTTTATATGAAAGTATTGAACCCCGAGCGCGCATCTTATGGCATCGCCGATTATATCTTCGGTATTACCCAGCTGGCACAAACCACGCTGCGCAGCGAGCTCGGCAAAATCGAACTCGATCGCACATTCGAAGAGCGCACTAATATCAATACTCAGGTCGTGAGCGAACTGGACAAAGCTTCAGAACCGTGGGGCATCAAAGTGATGCGCTATGAAATCAAAAACATCACTCCACCCCAGGACATTCTCGCCGCAATGGAAAAGCAGATGCGCGCCGAGCGCGAGAAGCGCGCGCTGATTTTGACCTCAGAGGGCCAGAGGGACGCTGCGATCAATAGCGCCGAAGGCGAGAAGCAGCAGGCGATCAAGGCTTCGGAAGGCAAGAAGCAGCAACAAATCAACGAA
>DATIEH010000271.1:0-15266 GCA_035455905.1 Binatia bacterium
GGGCGCTTCGGTGGCGGCCAACAAAATTCCCGGCGTCCGGGCGAGCGTTTGTCACGATACGTATTCGGCCCGCCAGGGGGTCGAACATGATGATATGAATGTGCTGGTGCTCGGGGCGCGCGTGATCGGCGTCGAACTGGCGCGCGAATTGGTAAACAATTTTTTAGCGGGAAAATATAGCACAGAAGAGCGCCACCGGCGCCGTGTAGCAAAAATCACAGCTTTGGAGCAGCGCTATAGCAAAACCACCTGATTCGAGGGCAGGGTCGCCACAAACAAAAATTGCGCTGCGATGTCAGTCTGAACGGAGGGAAGAATTTCGCCGGACGGGTTCGCTAAAAATAAGGCGAGATCCTTCGGTTTTGCCTCAGGGTGACAGGGCGACGCGACCTCTTGAGGGAGAGTAAAATGAATTCTTTAAAGCAATTGGCAGAACAAGGACAGTCGATCTGGCTGGATTATATTCGTCGCGATCTAATCCGAAGCGGCGAGCTGAAACGATTGGTGGAAGAAGACGGGTTACGAGGAGTCACCAGCAATCCAACGATTTTTGACAAAGCGATGTCCGGCAGCACGGACTATGATATGGCGCTCCGGGCATTGCTCGCCGATAATCAGCACGCCCCGGTGGGAGAACTTTACGAGCCGCTCGCGATCGATGACATTCAGAGGGCCGCAGACGTTTTGCGCACGGTTTACGATGAAACTCACGGAGATGATGGCTATGTGAGCCTGGAAGTTTCGCCCCATCTCGCTGATGATACGGAAAAAACGATTAGCGAAGCGCAGCGGCTTAGAAACGCGGTCGACCGACCGAACGTCATGATCAAAGTGCCGGCGACAGCGGCTGGCCTCCCGGCGATCGAAGAATTGATCGCGAAGGGCCTAAACATCAATGTCACTTTGATGTTTTCCATGCGCCACTACGAAGCCGTCGCGCGCGCGTATATCAAAGGCCTGGAGCAGTGCCGCAACCCGTCCGGCGTGGCCTCGGTGGCGTCTTTTTTCGTCAGCCGCGTCGACACGGCCGTTGATAAAGCCCTCGATGAAAGCGGCAATCCTGAAGCCAAGGCTCTCGCCGGCAAAATCGCCATTGCTAATTCCAAGCTAGTCTACCGTCGGTTTTTGGAAATTTTTCACGGCGAGGGATTCGCCGCCCTGCGCCAGCGCGGCGCGCGCGTCCAGCGCCCTTTATGGGCAAGCACGGGAACGAAGAATCCCGCCTATTCAGATGTGCTCTATGTCGAACATTTAATCGGGCCTGAGACCGTGAATACAATGCCGCCCGAAACCATGCATGCGTTCCACGATCACGGGAAAGCTCAGGGCGCGACCGTCAAGCAAGGCTTGGAAGAAGCCGAAAAATTATTGGCGCAGCTGGCGAACTTCGGCATCGATTTGGATGCGATCACGGAAAAGCTTCAGAAAGATGGCGTCGCCGCATTTAAGGCGTCCTTCGACCAACTCATGGCCGGTCTGGAAAAGAAGCGCCACGCGATGATCGGTACCGAGTTAGACCGGCTCGAGCTTCACCTTGGCAGATATCAGAAACGGATTGATCGGCGCATCACCCAGTGGCAAAAGGCGGGAATCGTAAGCCGGATCTGGAAAAAGGATTACACCGTTTGGTCCAAGACTCCGGAGCCCGAATTGACCGACCGTTTAGGCTGGCTCGAACTGCCTGAAACGATAACCGAACAGTCTGACAAACTTTCGGCTTTGACCGAGCAGGCTAAAGCCGACAACATGAAAGATGCCGTGCTCCTCGGCATGGGCGGTTCGAGCCTGGCACCGGAAGTCTTTCAGCAGACCTTCGGCAACGCCGCGGGATATCCCCGGCTTCACGTGCTCGACAGCACCCATCCGGCTGCCGTCAAAGATCTCGAATCACGGATCGATTTGGCGCACACGTTGTTTATTGTCTCGAGTAAGTCAGGAACGACCACGGAAACGAATTCGTTCTTCGATTACTTCTGGGACAGGCTTAAGCAGATCGAGCGGGAGCCGGGCTCTCACTTCGTCGCGATAACCGATCCGGGAACTCCGTTGCAGAATCTTGCGACCGAGCGGCGCTTCCGAGCGATTTTTAACGCGCCCGAAGAGGTCGGCGGGCGCTATTCGGCGCTAACCGTATTTGGCTTGGTGCCGGCGGCCCTAATCGGCGTCGATGTCAAAGAAGTTTTGGCGCGTGCACGGCGGATGAGCGCTGCTTGCTCGGCGACGACGTCTGAAAACCTGCATCCCGCGGTGCTGCTTGGCGCTGCCCTGGGAGAGCTGGCCCTAGCAAAACGGGACAAAGTGACTTTTCTCTGTTCTCCTTCGCTCACCGCCTTTCCCTCCTGGATTGAGCAATTGATCGCAGAAAGCACGGGCAAGGACCGGAAAGGCATTGTCCCCGTGGCGAACGAAAGTTTGCTAGCGCCGGAAACGTATGGCGCAGATCGATTTTTTGTTTATCTGCGCTTGGACGGTGATGAAAACCATTCCCTCGATCGGCAAACCGCAGCCCTCGAAGCCAATGGCCATCCGTTGGCGCGCATCGAGCTCAAGGACAAATACGATCTCGGCCAGGAATTTTTCCGCTGGGAATTTGCCGTCGCGGCCGCCGGCGCGGCAATCGGTATTCACCCCTTCAACCAACCGGATGTTCAGCTGGCCAAAGATTTGGCGAAACAGGCGATGAGTGAACCCGACAGCAAGAGCGCCACCAAGCAAAAAGAAACCATTTCGGTTTTGGACCCTGATCGCCTGCGCAAAGCCGTCGAGTCATGGCTTGCCAAGAAAAAACCGCGCGATTATGTGGCCGTGCAGGCCTATGTCAGTCCGTCGGCAGACAATGCGGCCAGACTTCAGACGCTGCGCGCGGCAATCGAACAGCGCCTGGGTCTCGCCACCACGCTCGGTTTTGGACCGCGTTTTCTCCATTCTACAGGCCAGCTTCATAAGGGCGGGCCGAACTCTGTATTGGTCTTACAGATCATCGATCAGCCAACCGACAACTTGTCCGTGCCGGAAACCAATTATACATTCGACGCCCTGATTCAGGCTCAAGCCTTGGGCGACTTCACGGCACTGAAACAAAGACGCCGACGCGTACTCAGGATCGACCTGGGCAGCGATGACGCCGCAGGTCTGCCCCTTTTGGCTGAGGCACTGCAAGCTAGTTAACTTTCCTGGGAGGAGAGCACTATGGAACTCGGAATCATCGGCCTTGGACGGATGGGTGCCAATATGACCGAGCGACTCGTGCTCGGTGGCCATCGGATGATCAGCTTTGACCGAAACCCCGAGGCCATTCAAAGAGTGGTCGACAAAGGCGCTCTAGGCGCCCGCTCGCTGGCTGACTTTGTCAGGCAGCTGTCGCTGCCGCGGGCGATTTGGCTGATGGTGCCCTCGGGAGATCCCGTCGATCAGACCATTGAACAATTGTTACCGAACCTTTCGCAAGGGGACATTCTGATTGACGGCGGCAATTCCAGATACAAAGACTCCATCCGGAGAGCGGAAAAACTAAAGCCTCATGGAATTCATTTTGTCGATGCAGGCACCAGCGGCGGAATCTGGGGATTGCAAAACGGCTATTGCCTGATGGTCGGCGGTGAAAACGCCGTCGTAGAGCATCTCGAACCGATCTTCAAAACTCTGGCGCCTCCCGATGGCTATTTACATGTCGGGCCGGTGGGTGCGGGACATTTCGTCAAAATGATTCACAACGGCATCGAGTACGGCATGCTGCAAGCTTATGGCGAAGGGTTCGAGCTACTGAAAGCCTCGCAGTTCAAGCTGGATTTGGGCAAAATCTCGCATCTCTGGAACCAGGGCAGTGTCGTGAGATCCTGGCTGTTGGAACTTGCCGAGAGCGCCTTCAAGCAGGATCCCGAGCTGGCTTCGATCCGGGGCTACGTCGACGACTCGGGCGAAGGACGTTGGACGGTTGAAGAAGCGATCGAAAGAAGCGTGCCTGCGCCGGTGCTAATGCTCTCGCTCTTCGCCCGTTTTGCATCACGTCAGGAAGATTCTTTTTCTGCCAAAGTCATCGCCGCGTTGCGTAATGAATTTGGCGGTCATGCGCTAAAGCGAGGCTAGCGTTATGGGTCCCGATCCGCACGATTATATTCCGAATCTTGGCGATGGTGCCGGACCGGCGAAAAAGCCGCATGCTTGCGTGCTGGTGATTTTCGGCGCGTCCGGTGATCTTACTAAACGAAAGCTCATCCCGGCGCTGTACAATCTCGCGCTCGAAAACCGCTTGCCGGAGCGCTTCGCTGTGGTGGGTTACGCCCGTAGCGAAATGGGCGATGAGGTGTTTCGGCAAAAAATGCGGGACGCTGTCAAAGAATTTTCCCGCACCGGTCTCCAAAACGAATCCGTTTGGCAGCAGTTTGCTGCAACCCTTTATTACGTTCGTGGTGGCTATGAACAAAAGGACGGCTTTCAGAGACTGAAGGAGTTTGTCGATGGTTTCGACCGCGGCAGCCGGGTATTGCCGGCCCGGGTCTTTTATTTGGCGACGCCGCCGGACGCCTACGAGCAATTGATTCAGTGCATTGCCCAAACCGGCTTGGCCTCCAAGGAGAGCGACGGTGAGCAGCGCGCGCGAGTCGTCATCGAAAAGCCCTTCGGTACGGACCTGCAGACCGCGCGCGAGCTCAATCACCGGATCCACGAGGTCTTGGACGAGCGGCAAATCTACCGCATCGATCATTATCTCGGCAAGGAAACCGTACAGAACATCATGGTGTTTCGTTTCGCCAATGCGGTTTTCGAGCCGATCTGGAACCGGCGCTACGTCGATCATGTGCAGATCACTGCGGCGGAGACGGTCGGCGTGGAGAATCGCGGCGGCTATTACGAACAAGCCGGCGTGGTGCGGGATATGTTTCAAAACCATTTGCTGCAACTGCTCTGCATGACGGCAATGGAGCCGCCGGTGGGTCTCGACGCCGATTCCGTCCGGGATGAGAAAGGCAAGTTGCTCAAATCGGTTCGGCCGGTAGCATCGGAGGAAGTCGCCGCCGCCGCCGTGCGCGGCCAGTACGGTCCCGGCAGAATGGATGGTCAGAAGGTCCCCGGTTATCGTGAGGAGCCCGGTGTTGCGAAGAATTCGACCACCCCGACCTACGCGGCGATACGTTTTTTCATCGATAACTGGCGTTGGGAGGGCGTACCTTTCTACCTTCGCTCCGGCAAGCACCTGCCCAAGCGCGTGACCGAAGTCGCCATCGAGTTCAAGCGTCCGCCACTGCTGCTCTTCAAGTCTCACGCAGTGGAAAATGTCAATCCCAACGTGCTGGTGATGCGCATCCAACCCGATGAGGGCGTGTCGCTGACCTTCGAGGTCAAACCGCCCGGACACGACATGGAGATTCGCCCGTTGAGCCTCGATTTTAATTATGAAGAAGCTTTCGGCAATAGCCCGCCGGAAGCGTATGAAACCCTCTTAGAAGACTGCATCGAAGGGGATTCGACCTTGTTCACGCGCCACGATTGGGTGGAACTAGCTTGGTCCCTCGTGGATCCGATTATTCAGGTCTGGAATCTCAGTCGGCCGAGAAATTTTCCAAATTATGAAGCGGGTTCCTGGGGTCCCAAAGAGGCCGACGATTTCATGGCGCGAGAAGGCCGTCGCTGGCGCAAGCCGTAAAGACTATTCGAACAAAAAACTGTCACAAAGCGGCCCCGAAGTTAGCCGTACAAGTGTCGAATGGGTAAGAGCGGAATTCACCCCAGAGAACACGAAGATCACGAAGCTTTGTTGGACTCTTTGCAAACAGCCTCAGAGAGATAATCAATGCCTCGTAATCTCGTTCTCGCCGGCGATATCGGCGGCACAAAAACCAGTCTTGCGCTGTTTTCCATCAACGACGACAAGCTTCGGATGGAGACCGAGCACAATTTTCCCAGCAAAAAATATTCCGGTCTCGTACCGATCCTCGATGAGTTCAGCGTTCGCAACCATAAGAGCATCGACGCGGCGTGCTTCGGCGTCGCCGGGCCGGTCGTCGATGGGCACGTCAAAACGACCAACCTTCCCTGGGTGATCGATAGCCAAGTGCTTCGCCAGGCACTAAGAGTCGACACGGTTTATTTGCTCAACGATTTGGAAGCCGCAGCCTATGGCGTGTTTACTCTAGACAACGAAGAATTCTATACGCTCAACGAAGGCAACATGCACTCCACCGGCAACAAAGCGTTGATCGCTGCCGGTACGGGCTTGGGACAAGCCATTCTCTACGATGACGGTCGGCATTTTCATGCGTTACCTTCGGAAGGCGGTCACGCGGATTTTGCGCCCCGCACCGAACTGGAAATCGATCTGTTGCGTTATCTGCTCGCTCGTTTTGGTCACGTAAGCTACGAGAGGGTTTTGTCCGGTCCGGGACTGTTCAATATTTACCGCTTTCTCAAAGAGAGTCGTGGTATGGCAGAACCGCCGTTGCTGGCGGAACGTTTCGCCGCCGGCGATGATCCTGCCGCCGTCATATCCACGGCCGCCCTCGCCAAGGAAGCTGAGATTTGCTGCACAGCGCTCGATTTGTTCGTCTCGATATACGGCGCGGAAGCCGGCAACATGGCGCTACGTTTCAAGTCTGTGCGCGGACTTTATGTTGGCGGCGGCATCGCGCCCAAGATCCTCGACAAGCTGAAAGACGGCACATTCATGCGTTCGTTCATCGACAAGGGCCGCTATACGGAGCTTCTCGCGGCGATGCCGGTCCAAGTCGTGTTAAATCCGCAAGCCGGCTTGCGCGGCGCCGGTTATTACGCCGCGGTTGTTTCCGATGACTGAACCCGCCGTCATAATTTGCCGCGACGCTGACGACCTGGCCCCACAGGCCGCAGCGCAATTCGTTTCGCTCGCCGCAAACGCCGCTATCCGATCCAGCCGCTTCACTGTCGCGCTGTCGGGAGGCTCGACGCCGCGAGCGCTTTATTCGCTGCTCGCTGCGCCCGCATTCAAGGATCGGATCGATTGGCGCCGTATCCATTTCTTTTGGGGCGATGAGCGCTGCGTGCCGCCCGATCACTCCGAGAGCAATTACCGGATGGTTCACGAGGCGCTGCTGAGCAAAATCGAAATTCCGCCGGAGAATATTCACCGCATGGCGGGTGAGAAGGAGCCACAGCTAGCAGCGAGCGAATACGAAGACGAGCTGCGCAGGACCTTTCAATTAACTCACGGACAAGTACCGCGATTTGAGCTAATCTTGCTCGGTCTCGGCGAGGACGGGCACACCGCGTCGCTTTTTCCGGGGAGCGCGGCTCTCGATGAGACAAATCACCTTGTGGCGACCGCTTACGTGGAAAAACTCAAAGCGCATCGGCTCACGCTCACATTGTCGGTCATCAACGCCGCCTCGCAGGTGAGCTTTCTGGTTTCCGGCGCGAGCAAAAGTGCGGTCGTCAAACAAATCCTCGGCGCAACGCCCGCGCGCCCCGATTACCCGGCCGCGAGAATTAATCCAGCAAATGGCTCTCTCACCTGGTTCATCGATGCGGCCGCCGCGGCTGGTCTGCGGGCCGCTAGGGATAAAGCTATTTGATTTTCGCCAGCTCGCGGCGGATCTGTTCGTTGGACGGCCGCTTTGTGTAATCCACTTCGATAAATTTCCAGCGTACTACCCCTTGAGGATCGATCAGGAACGTAGATGGATGCGGCCAGCCGCGGCCGTCCGGATTGAAGACCCCATAACGATTGATCACCTTGTGATCTTTGTCTTCAAGCAGAGGAAAATCGAACTCTCCGTCAAATCGCTTGCTCAGCATCTCGCCGAATTTTTTCGACTCAGGGTGCGTATCGACGCTGACCGCAAGAATTTGAACTCTCTCCTTCTGCTGTTTTGTTAAAAGACTTTTCAGCTTCCCGAGCTGTTCTACGCAGAACGGTCACCAATAGCCGCGGTAAAAAACCAGAACCACGGTTTTTTTCCCGCGGAAATCCGATAACGTGATGACGTTGCCATCGGCGTTTTCTAAGGAAAAATCCGGCGCCGCCTGGCCGACCTTGATCCGATTCAAATCAGTCGGAGCGAGGTCGGGGCCGTCTTTCGGTCCCAATTCCGCCAGAGCGGTCGAGTTACCAATACAAATCGCAAGAGCAGCCGCCAAAAAAAACTGCGTTCGCATCAAGTGACTCCTGTTTAAAGTTAGTCTACGCCGCCGGTGCCAGTCATCGTCAGCCGATCCACATCTGAAGGTGGCACTTTGACGTAGGAGCGGAATCGGCGCTGCGCTAGCGCGCGAAACAAACCCGGCATCAGACGTGCCACGAGGCATATCAGCGCCAGTGAGCGCGGCATGACGACTTCG
Source organism: Binatia bacterium (assembly GCA_035455905.1). GTDB lineage: Bacteria > Desulfobacterota > Binatia > UBA9968 > UBA9968 > DP-20. The sequence goes on from DATIEH010000271.1 coordinate 8,311, forward strand.
AATTTGTCGCTCTCGATCGCCTTGATTATTTCTCGGCAAACCGCGTCGGTGGTTACAACCATGGCCGGTGGTGCTTTAGGTTCGCTGTCGTGAAAATCGCGATTGAAATCTGTTTGCACCGGACCCGGACAGATCACCGAAACTTTGATCCCCAGCGGCTTGAGCTCGTGGTAGAGGCTTTCCGACCAGCCGTTGAGCGCAAACTTTGAGCCGCAGTAGGCGGCCATGTTCAAGGTGCCGATTTTGCCCGCGGCGGAAGAAATATTGACGATGTGGCCGATTCTCCTGGCGATCATCGACGGCAGCGCTTCATGGGTGAAGTAAACCGCGCCGAGATAATTGGTCCGCATCAATTGTTCCACGGTTTCGAGGGAAGTCTCGATGAAGGCCTTGCGCATGCCAATTCCGGCATTATTCACCAGAATGTCGATCTGTCCGTAGTCCGCTAGAATTTTTTTCACCATGCCGCGTACTTGTTCGGCATCGCTCACGTCGCAGCCGATCATCGTCGAGCGCGGGCTGGTGCGCCGAACTTCTTTTAACGCTTCTTTCAGTTTTATAATCGAGCGGCCGCAGCCGACGACAATCGCGCCGTGCGCGGCAAATTCCACGGCCAACTGCCGGCCGATCCCGCTCGAGGCTCCAGTGATGACAATGACTCGATTTAGAAAATTCATCGACAAATTCTCGCCCGCGCAATTCCGCGACTGAATCTCAGAGTGGCAAATCGCGCCGTCGTCCCAGCCAACTTCATAGATTCATCTTCGCGCCGCCGCAGCTTACCCAGATCTAACCCGAATGATATGCTGATAAATGAAACTATTTCCCCTTTGAAGAGTCAAGATGAAGTCGCAAAACAACGGGTCAGTGAGAAAACGGGTGGTCGTCACCGGCATGGGCGCGGTCGCTCCAAACGGCATCGGCGTCGACGCCTATGGTGCAGCGCTGCGCGACGGCATGAGCGGCGTCGCCAAAATTGCATTATTCGACGCCGAGGGGCTGGACTGCCAGGTGGCGGCGGAGATCAAAAATTTCGCTGCCGACAAAATTCTTCACCAGCAGGACGCAAGGCGTGTCGGCCGAGCTGTGCCGTTGTTGCTGACTGCAGCGCGGGAAGCTTTACAAGGCGCCGGGATCTGTTCTCATTCTCTGACGCGAGAAGAAAAACAATCCTGGGGTGTGGTAATTGGGAGCGGCGGCGGCGCACCCGATTTTACCGAAGAACAATACCGCCGTTACTTCTCCGATCAGTTGCGGCGCGTCAGCGCGTACAACGTTTCCAGCTCGACTCCAGGGGGACTCTCGAGCGAACTCTCATTGAGCTGCGATTTCCGTGGTCCCAGCCATCTGATTTCCACCGGCTGCACCAGCTCGACCGATGCCTTGGGTTACGCGTTCAATATGATTCGGTTCGGGCTCGCCGAGCACCTGGTGAGCGGCGGCGTGGATGCGACCATCACGCCCGGAGTCATGCAAGGTTTTTGCGTGATGCGCGCGGTTTCCGCTTCCCGCAATGACGAGCCGCAGCGCGCCTCGCGGCCGTTCGATCGCACGCGCGATGGTTTTGTCCTCGGCGAAGGCGCCTGGATTTTGGTCCTGGAAGAACGGGATCGCGCCCTCGCCCGCGGCGCAGCGGTCCAGGCGGAGATTTTGGGTTATGCCTCGACGTGTGATGCCTATCATCGAGTTCGGCTCAATCCGAATGGCGAAGAACCGGCACGCGCCATGAGCTTGGCCATCGAGGATGCCAAGGTAGCCAAGGACGAGATCGGCTACATCGCTCTCCACGGAACGTCCACGTTGCTCAACGACCGGACCGAGACCGTGGCGGCAAAAAACTGCTTCGGTGCGCGCGCTTATAACATCCCAATGAGCTCGATAAAATCGATGATCGGCCATCCTCAGGGCGCCTCAGGCGCCGCCGGGGTTGTGGCGGCGATTATTGCGATGAACCACGGCTTTCTCCCTCCGACCATCAACTATATCGAAGCGGATCCCGAGTGCGATTTGAATTACATTCCCAACCGCTCGATCCAACGCCAACCCGATTTGTCTCTTTGTAACTGTATCGGGTTTGGCTCTAAGAATTCGGCGTTGGTGGTCGCGCGGGGAGATGCGGTATGAGGCGCAGCGCCGAACCAGAAATGATGGATTTGCCCAATCAACCGCGGGAGTTGTTAACAGAGGATCTGCGCAATTTGCGGCTGATCAATCGCTATCTCGGCTGCCACCGTAACGTGCTTCGCGGGCTGGCGCGGCTGGTCTCGGCCAACGAATTGCAAACTTTCAGCCTGCTCGACGTTGGTACGGGTAGCGCTGACATCCCGGAGGTCATCGTCCGCTGGGCTCGGCGTAACTATGTTACGGCGCGCATCGCTGCCCTGGAACACGACCGGGTGAGTGTCGAGGAAGCGGCGCAACAAACCCGCAAGTTACCTGAGATCACGGTGGTTCGTGGCGACGGTATTTCACCGCCATTCCATGCCGGTTCCTTCGATTTCGTGTTGTCTTCGCAGTTGCTGCACCATTTTTCCGACGATCAGATCATCGCTGCGCTCCGGACGTGGGCGCGGCTGGCGCGCCGCGCGATCATCGTGAACGATTTGGTGCGACATCCTCTCGCCTATCACGGCATCCGCCTGGTCACCAAAAGCTTTACACGAAACGAGATGACGCGGACGGACGCACCCCGTTCGGTGCAGCGCGCCTGCACAATTTCCGAATGGCGCGAGCTGTTTCGCCGCGCCAACATCGGAAAATTTTCCATCCAACGGGCGCTTCCATTCCGAGTGCTCGGAGTGATCTCGATCAGCCGCTAAATGAGACTTTTCGACGCCGTCATTGTCGGTGCCGGTCCGTCCGGAAGCGCAACTGCAATTGGCCTGGCCCGCAGAGGCTATGACGTTGCCGTGATCGACAAGCAAAACTTTCCTCGGGAGAAGCTCTGTGGCGATTTCATCAACCCGATCAACTGGGGCATCTTTGCCGATCTCGGGGTGGCAGATCGAGTGCTCGCTGCGCCGCACGGCGAAGTGACGGGATTTCGCATCACCGACTGCTCGGGTCGCGAAGCTGAGGCCCGCTTCAGGTCACGCAATCTCGAACCGTCGATGGGTCTCGGATTGCGACGTGCGGCCCTCGATCAGCTGCTGGTGGAGAGAGCGGCAGAGTTGGGCGCGGTCACACACCTGGGATGCCGGATCGAAAAGCTTTCCAGAATCGTGCACGGCTGGGACGTTAAAATCAAAGAGGAAAACTGGCAAGCAAAAATTTTGATCGGCGCCGACGGACGCAACTCATGGGTCGCGCAACAGCTCGGTCTAAATCGCAGCGCCGCCATTCAGGGACGCTCAGTCGGTTTTCAAAGCCGTTTGCGCTGCGCGGGCGTGACTCGCGGGCAAATCCAAATCCATCTCTTTCCCGGCGGCTATGCCGGCGTTGTCGAACTGGGCGACGGCACGATCACCCTGGGGATAGCGATCGATAAACGCCGGCTAGGCCGGGAACGCGGCGCCGATTTCGTTTTTAACGCGTTGGCGCAAAATACCCAGCTGCAAAAGATCATCGAGCACAGCAACGGCGCTGCACAGCTTAGCTCTGTTTATCCGGTCTATTTTCCAAAGCGCCGCTCCGTTACCGATCATGCGCTGCTGGTGGGCGATGCGGCGCGGGTCTCTGAGCCGGTCACCGGCGAAGGGATTTACTTCGCGATGCATAGCGGCTTACTCGCAGCAGAAACGATTGATCTTGCTCTCAGGCAAAAAAATCTCAGCGCCAATGCCTTGGCCGGTTACGAGCGCGCTTGCCGCCGCGCTTTCCGCTCGCGCTTGGCGTTGAACTCCGTCCTTCGTTTTGCCGTCTATCGCCCAGGTTTGGTCGATCCGCTCATTCGGCTGTCGGCGAAAAACGGGCGCTTGCTCGATGCGCTAGTCGACGTGGTTTGCGTGCCGTAGTTGGCGCCAGCTTACCTACTCGTTATCAGTAATTATAGGTTGTCATTACGCCAGAACTGAATAAAATGGCGCCAGTTTACATCGAGGACTATCTAAGAATGACCGCGGAGTTTACTGTCGAAGAGGAGAATCGTCTCCGTCCTTTTTTTACCAATATCGATCGCTCGGTATTCGGCCTCAAGCTGCCGCAGGAAGTCGCCGGTGCGCTCTTCTCCCGCTATAGCCGCTCGACGAAAAGTTTGCGCCGAACGTTCCTCGACGAATTCCTCGGCGATCCGGAGCTTGGCCTGAAAGACTTGCTCGCCGGGGAGAACCCGGCAACCGACGACAGTGCGGCCTTGAATAAGGCGCGGGCGTTTTACGAACGCGTGCTGGTCGGCTATGGCGACGATTCGGTTGCCCAGTTGGGCGGCGCGCATCTCGCCTGCGAAAATATTTCCAACGTCGCGGCCAAACTGCTCGAAGACGCGCGCATCGGCATCGCGCCGCTGGAGAAATCGACGCGCTACGTGCGCTTCGACCAGAAGGACGCCGCAGGAAATTATCTTTTCTACCTTGAGCCCAAAATTATGGCCTCGCGCCACCGCGACGCGTACCTGGAAGTGATGAACCTGCTTTTCGAAACTTATTCGAAGCAGATGGAGCCCATGCTCGAGTGTGTCGCACGGTCGTTGCCCATCGAGCAGTTGGAAGTCCGCGATCCCACTACCGGCAAGTCGCTTGCCTACGCCGAGGCGCAGAAAGACGAGCGGCTGCGCCGCTGGGCCGAGACTGCCTATCGCGCCACCGTACGCGCGCATGCGTGCGATGTGCTGCGAAGCTACTTGCCGGCGGCGACACTGACGAATGTAGGAATGTTCGGCGTGGGCCAGGCTTTCGAATATCTGATTAGCAAATTTTACTCGCACGAACTAAGCGAAGCGAAGGAACTAGGCAAGGCGATGCACGGCGAGCTCAATCAACTGATTCCGTCGTTCGTCAAGCGCGCGCAGTTGAACGATTACCTCGTTGGCACGACGGCGGCGGCCAAGGCACTGGCGGCGAAGGCCGCCAATGTTTCACCGCGCGACTCCAAGGAACCGGTGACGCTGATCGACTACGACGCCCAGGGCGAAGAAAAGACAGTAGCAGCGATTCTGTACTCGCACGCCCGCCAGCCGTTGATGCAGCTGCGTGAGATCGCCGCCAAAATGAGCGACGAAGAGCGCCGCGTCATTGTCGAAGAGTTTTTTAGCAAGCGGCGCCACCGCCGCGACAAGCTCAGCCGCGCCTTCGAGAACGTCTACTACACCTTCGACGTCCTCGGTAATCTCGGCCTCTACCGCGACCTCCACCGCCATCGCATTCTCACCCAAGAACGCCAGGACTTCACTACCGTGCATGGTTACGATACGCCACCGGAGATTGAAGAAGCAGGCTTTAAAAAGCAATTCGACAATTCCATGAAACGCGCAGCGGATTTGTACGAGCAGATTTATGCCGATCTGCCGAGCGAAGCGCAATACGTCGTTCCGTTTGCGTACAAGATTCGCTGGTACATGAAGATGAACCTGCGCGAAGCGCTGCATATGTGTGAATTGCGCACCATGCCTCAAGGCCATCCCGATTACCGCTTCATCTGCCAGGAAATCTGGCGCAAGATTAAGGAAGTTCATCCTGCGCTGGCCGAAGCGGGAAAATTCATCGACTGGCGAAAATACCGTTTAGGCCGCCTGCAATCCGAGATGCGGACCGAGTTCAAGAGATCAGCGCTGGAGAAGTAGCCGACAATCAAAGAATTTGGAATGACTGGCTTTGAATATGATTACGCGCCAACGCAAAAACACGATTTGAAGCAGGCGAACGAATTCGTCCGCACACAGTTGTTGCCTATCGAGTAAGCCCGCCTATGACCGTTCGTATCGCTCAGTTCGTACACGCCAGCCATGACGTCGTCGACAAAGTTTTTTTGCGTGAATTCCCAGAAATCGAAGCGGTGAAAGCCGATAGCCTCGAAACGCTTTCCGCTGCGCTGGAAGGCGCGGAAATCTTTCATGTCTACAATTCTGCCTTCACACCAGAGTTTGCGAAATTAGTGCGCGAGAAAGGTCGGGCGCTCAAGTGGATTCAGTTCACCACCGTGGGCATCGACGTCGCGCTGCGAGCCGGCCTCCCGGACGGCGTATGGGTCACCAATAGTGGCGACGTCAGCCAGCGGGTGCTGGCGGGCCATGCTATCGCACTGATGCTCGGTGTCATGCGGGGTTTTCGCCGGTTCGAGCCACTGCGTGTGCGCCGTGATTATGCGCGGCAGAGCTTGCCTCGCTACATGATTTCGCCCGACGGCGCGCGCCTGGTGATCCTCGGCATGGGACGTATCGGCCAGGAGATCGCGCGTAAGGCCAAGGCGTTCGACATGGAAGTGATCTGCGTCACCCGCGCGACTATACCCGCTGTGCCGGAGATCGACCGCGTCGTGCCCCGAGAAAAGGTCGATGCGGTGCTTCCCACCGCCGACGTGGTCATGTGCGCGATGCCGCTCGACGCCGGTACACACGGTTTTTTGAGCGCCGCAAGAATCGCTCTCATGAAAGAAACAGCGGTTTTCGTAAACATCTCCCGGGGAAAAGTGGTGGACGAGGCGGCTCTGGCCAGCGCGCTCGCGCAAAACCGCATCTTGGGCGCTGGACTGGATGCGTTCGCCAGAGAACCGTTGCCTGCGGAAAGTCCGCTCTGGGATCTGCCAAACGTGCTGATGACTCCCCATGTCGGCGGGAGCGGCGGGCGCGAATTGTGGCGGCGCATGAGCGATCTCGTGCGCGACAACACGCGTCGTTATCTTTCGGGCGCGCCGCTCAAACACGTTGTCAGAACACCCGATGGAACGCTGCAAGGCTTCGGCAATCCAGAGGCTGGCAACTCACGGCAGACGAATACGTAAAGGAAGCGGGACAGCGAAATGGGGCAGGGCGCAGTCGCCGTTACAGGCCGGGAAATGGGCAAGGGTGCTGGTAGGAAGCCGGG
>DATIEH010000272.1:0-2174 GCA_035455905.1 Binatia bacterium
CCGCATCGAAGATGAAGCGATTCGCACCGCGGTCAGGCTGCAGGAGCAAATTGGGCTCGACGTGATCACAGACGGCGAATTTCGCCGGCTGAATTTTCAGGATAGCTTTGCGGCTTCGGTCAGCGGCTTCGACGCGCGCCGGGTAGATCTTGCGTTTGTCGAAAGCCTTGTGCGCGAGGGTAAGCCGCTCCAGCGCTGGGATCCGTATCACATCGCGGGCCAAGGCGCGGCGATTTTGCAGCGCCGCCCGGTTTCGCAAAAACTTCGTCTGGCGCGAAATCTGCCCTTGGAGGAATATCGATTCGTCAGCGGCTTGACGCAGAAACCGGCAAAAGTCACTCTGGTCGGCCCCGATCGTATCACCCAGCGCTTCGATTATCAGAACTCGAAATCGATTTACTGGAGCGTCGATGACTTTGTCGCGGACGTGGTGCGGATCGAGCGGGAAATGATTCGGGGTCTGGTGGATGCCGGTTGCCGCTACGTTCAGATCGATGCGCCGAGCTACACGGCTTATGTGGACGGGCCGTCCTTGCAAGAAATGCGCGATCGCGGTGAGGATCCGATGAAAAATCTCACGCGTTCGATCAACGCCGACAACGAGATTTTACGCCTGTTCGATGGCGTCACCTTCGGTATTCATCTGTGCCGCGGGAATCAACGCAGTATGTGGCATCGCGAGGGGAGCTACGATGCGATCGCCGAAAAAATATTCAACGAGCTGCACCACGATCGATTCCTCTTGGAATACGACAGCCCGCGCGCCGGCACTTTCGAACCGCTGCGCTTTGTCCCGAAGAACAAAACCGTCGTGCTCGGGCTGGTCAGTACCAAAGTAGCGGAGCTGGAAACAGTTGACGATCTCAAGCAGCGCATCGAGCGAGCCAGCAAGTATATTCCACTGGAGCAATTGGCAATCAGTCCGCAATGCGGTTTCGCATCCGACGTGGTCGGTAATCTTATCAGCGAGGACGATCAGAAAAGAAAGCTGGAAGCGGTTGTCGAAACGGCGCGGCAAGTCTGGGGAACGAGTTAAACAGCGACTTATGAAGAGACTGCTCGCTTATCTTCCGCTGATTTTTCTTCTCGGCGGTGGCACCGCCCATGCTCAGATTCCTTTGCAATATAGCCGGATCGCCTATTCCAGCAGCGGTATTAATTACGCCGACTTGTTCCTCGCCAAGGAAAAGGGTTATTTCCGCGAAGAGGGACTCGATCCTCAGTTCATCCAGATGAGCTCGAGCATCGCGATTACTGCGGGCATCGCCGGCGAAGTAGACGGTCAGGCTTCGGTGGGGAGCGCAATCCGCGCGATCCTGAGGGGCGCGCCGCTACGGGTGGTTGTGGTGACGCTTCGACGTCCGTTGTTCTGGCTCGTGGTGCGGCCGGAGTATCGTTCGATCAAAGACCTAAAGGGCAAGGTGCTCGGAATCTCCACCGTCGGTGGAAGTCAGCATACGCGCGCGAAGGGCATGCTCGCGCTCGGCGGACTGGATCCTGAAAAAGACATCACTGCGGTTCAGATCAACGATCAGACCATGCAGCTCCAAGCGCTGGTCAATAACTCGGTTCAGATTACGGCGTTGAGCCCGCCGTGGGTCGCTGTGGCACGCGACAAATTCAAAATGAACGTTCTCGACAGCGCTTTGGAAAAATTTGCCGGCATCGACAGCGGTCTTGCGGTGCCGTTGAAGCTTCTGCAAGAAAGACCGGAGCGCGTGAAAAAGATTCTCCGGTCACGGGCGAAAGGAAACCGGCTTTTCTTGGATAACGAAAAGGAAGGGAGCGAATTTCTCGCGCGCCTTTATCGCATCGACGTCAAGACCGCCGCGGAATCCTATCGTGCTTCACTGCCGGCGTTTACGCGCACGGGCCTACCGAGCGATGAAGAAATTAAGGAGCACCTCGCGGCGGAAGCGCAGGTTCTCAAGCTTTCGGAACCCGCGGCAGCGGGAAAAATTTTTGACTTCAGCCTACAGCGCGAGGTGCTGCGCGAGTTGGGCATCAAATGATCGTCGCAAGGGGGGGGAACGCATGGCCATTCGATTTCGCGCCGATAATATCGGCAGTTTGCTGCGGCCGGAAGAGTTGTTGAAGGCGCGGGTGGCGCTGCGGGAAGCACGCATGGATCAGAAAACGGTCCGCGAAATCGAGGACCGCTCGATTCTGAAGGC
>DATIEH010000273.1:0-4830 GCA_035455905.1 Binatia bacterium
GCTCACGAGCAACGCGAAAATGTTGTCCAGCTTGCAAGCTAAGCTCAAAGCTTATGTTCAATGGTTCAACAACCGCCTCGCAGAAGACAATCTGTATCGCTGAATCAGGAATGGGCAGGTCACTCCTCTTCTTCACCCAACATCGTGCCCCGACAGCGCCGGCTGCCGCAGAAGCACGCATGCTCGCGCTTGGCAGACTTGGTATGCTTCTCTCCGATCTGCAGATTGTAGTCGTAAGTGAGCTCTTCCCCCGGCGAGATATCGCGGCGCGCCTCGATGAAGACTCGATGATGCTCCTCCTCGATCTCGCAATTCGGCGCGCAAGAATGATTGATCCAGCGGGCCGAGTTGCCTTTGCGAGTCGCGTCGATGACCAAGCCGTCGTCGACGGAAAACAGCATCGTGTGCGGTGAATGCGCCTGGATTCGGCTATAGCGCCGGTCCGCCTCCTCATCCGTGATCAGCGTACCTTTGTATTCAATGATACGCGTTCCCTTTGGAATCCGCCGTAGAGCAAAGACGCCGCGCCCGTGGATGGGCGAATTACGCACCGCGATGCGATGCAGCCGGGTCCGTTCCTGCATGACTACTCCCAAAAAATCGCGACGGCTCCTCTACCGCTCGCGATCCATCCTGCTGATGAGTTCGCGCATTCGCTCGGCCGGTGTTGGATCCTGATACTGTGTGTAAAGACGTTGCCGCATGCGGTCGACTTCACCGCTTTGCAGACGCTCGTAGAGTTGGCTGCGTTTGCCAAACGGGGTCATCACCATGTCCGCGGCGATCGCCATCAAGCGCAGGTGTTCCTTGGTGCTTGGCGCGCCGCCGCGAAAGTAACGCTCGACCAGCGGACCAACGTCGCTGTTGAGATCCGATGCGCCGCCGCTCAACATTAACGTGCTGGTGAGGAGTCCTTCCATGGTCCGTTCCGCCCGATCCGAAGCCTCGATGCTGTACACTCGATAGGCGGCGCTCAATCGCGGCGCCCAGGTACCGCCCGGACTCACGTACCCTTTCGCCTCGGCCACCTGAATACAAGAACGGAGTATCTCGATATCCTGCATCAGAGTGGAAAGCAGGATTTGCGACGATGCGCTCTTGTTTCTCCCCCCATACTCGGTGAGCAATTGCGCAACGCCGAGAAACCCCTCCAGCTTGATGAGCAACCGCAGCATGGTCGAGTATTGCGCCCAGGTATGGATGTACATAATGCCGGCTAGAAGCTGAGGATTTTTGTAGACGAAAACGCGCTCCCAGGGGACCAGCACGTCGTCGAAGACTAGTGCGGCATCGACTTCATCGAAGCGCGCCGTCAAGGGGTGACGTTCGGGATCGGCGTGCTCCGCGTAAAGATCGCGGCAAATAATCTTCAACCCCGGCGTGTTCATCGGGATGGCGAACGCGATCGCATAATCGGCCTCGTCGGCATCGCGCGGACGATTGGGATAAACCAAAACTTCATCCGAAATGGGTGCCAGGGTCGCCAACGTTCGTAAACCCCGCACCACAGGCCCTTTTTTACTCTCGCCAACGATATGGAGAATCAAATCAGGATCTGACTGTTCGCTCACTCGCTTGGTGCGATCGTAATACTGGTCAGTTAGCGCGTGGGTTAGACAGAGGTCGTTATTGCGGCAATGGAGATAATACTGGCGCGCGTTCTCGGCCCACTGCTCGCTTTGCTTTTCGATCACACATGTCCAATCCAAGAGTCCCACGACCAGTTGCGCGCAGAAATCCGGATAGCGGCCCATTTGACCGAGTGTCTGCTGCGCCCAGAACTCGATATTGCCCCGCTTGCGCGCCAACTGCTCGGCATTTTTCGGTGCAAGATAGCTGTAAGAAATCCGCTTGCCGTCATGTTCGAAAGTCATGAGATCGCGGGATTCAGGCGCATGCTGTTTGTCGTACAAATCAGCCAGCGTCTTTATCGTTCCGGTGAATCCAGAGTGCGCCGTCACGTCTTCGATGCGCCGCCCGGCGTGCCAAACTTCGCGTCCATCGCGGAGCGCATGGATGTAATCGGCGCCCGTTCTAATCGGCATGAAAATGAGTCTCCGAGCTGAGCATAGCGATTTCTGTGAACATCAAATCTTATAACGTCAATTCGTTGACTGTGGCAAACGGGCAGATTGGGTTAAACCGAGTACAAGACCATACTGAAGAGAAGCTTTCACCCCGCACCGTTTGCTATTGGCAATCTAGGCCGTACTTGCCTGGATTCCCGCTAAAAGCATGCGGGGAATGGCCGAGTGAGAATTCACATTGGACACTGCCGCGGAAGAACAAGGCGCGAAGCTTCACATCATGAACAGCACGCATCAGTCTCTCAGGATTTCGCAGAGCGGACGAATGTCGGTGAGGGTTTCCAGGTTTTCAATGTAATCCAAAGCCTGCGCGGCGCTTCTCGCATCGATCGCTTCGCGCGCGCATTCGGTGAATTTGTCACGCAGTTCCGCTTCCGTCATAGGGTATTCGGGGCCGCCTTTCGCGTGCTGAGCTTCGCGCGTGAAAGTCTGGCCGTTTCTCAACCGCACAGTGACTCGGCACGGCCGTCCCGCGGCATCGCTCTTTTTCAGATTGGGATCGAGATTCATCTGCACGCGCTCGGCGAGTTTGAGCACATTTTCATCCCGGACTGCGCTGTCGGTAAAAATGTGCAGCCCGATCTTGCCATCGATGATTGCCCGGGCCACCAGATACGGCATGCAGAATTTTCCTTGGATCCCGGTTTGCGGCACGCGGAACACGATTCTGTCGAACGTATGCTTGACCACATCCACATCGACGCGGTCGATCATCTCCGCGGTCAATCCGTTTTTCCCTTTGAACTCGAGCACGCAATCGATCACTTGATGGGTGAGACCACCGCACGGATAGGGTTTGATCCGCAGCCCATCCGTGACGAGCGCATAAGAGCGGCCGAGTTCCTCGATCGCCTGCTCACGAATCGGCGTGTTTTCGTGTAAGACTTGATAAAATCCAAAGCCGCCCTCAATCGCTTTCACATTGGCTGTATATCCGCCGGCAGCGAGCTTGGCGGCGAGCACCCCGTTACGCGCACCCAGACCGACATGCAAGGGTTTTGTCATCGTGCCAAAATTCGCGACAATGCCGCTTGCCATGGACGCCGTAATACCGAGTGCCATTTGCGTCTTTACGGCATCGAGGCCGAGCAGCTTGCTGCATGCAGCGGCTGCGCCGAACGAACCTAACGTGCTCGGCGCATGCCAGCCGTCATGAGCGCTGTCTTGGAGCGAGTGTACGAGCTTCGCCGTGACTTCAAAACCCGCGACGTAAGCTTCGATAATTTGGCGCCCGTTTGCGCCAAGGGCTTCGCCGAGCGCAAAAGTCGCCGGAGCCACCGGAGCCGTCGGCTGGCCCATGATCGTAAAGCTATGATCGAAATCGAGGGCATGTGCTGCGGTCCCGTTGGCGAGCGCCGCATTTAATGCCGAAGTCCTAAAGCCCTGCCCGATAACGCTCGTCTCCTCCCGCGCTCTTTCTTGGCGCGCAATTTCAGCGGCAATTCGGGCGTCCTCTTCTCTGCTGCCGGCGAGCGCCACGCCGAGACAATCGCGCACCGCGATCTTTGCCGTCTCCACAGCTTTTCCCGGTATGCTTGCATAGCGAAGATCCGTAACAAATTTAGCTAAACTCGTGGTGACGTCCATGTTCTCCTCCGTCAATTGCCTAAGATTTTTCGCGCTTGCTCCACCACTTCGGGAGGCTGACTCAAGACTTCTTTGAGCAATGCCTCCAACTCTTCCCCCGCGGTGTATTCCACATCCATCCGGCTCTTTTTGGCTTCCGCCAAAAGCTCCGGGTCGCTGACAACGCTCCGCAAACTATCGCGGAGAATTTTAACTCGCTCCGGCGGTGTTCCCGGTGTGACTAAGACCGGTCTACCGAATTCTCCGCCGGAAAGCAGCGCTTGAGCAACGCGCCGTTTACCGTCCGCCACTTTGAATTCCTCCAGAACCTCGTACAAGGTCGGAGCCTCCGGTGCGCGCGGATCGCGCTTGCGTCCGGACTGCAGCAGGTGAAGGTCGAAGCCCTTCTTGTGCCAAGAATTGAACGGCTCGCGCCCAAAATGCGACGCCAGCGTGTGCGCACGGCAAACGATCTCGCCTTTTTCCACCGCCAAGTCCGCGTCGCTGCCACCCTGATAGCCGGAAACCGAGTTGATCTTGGCGCCCACCGCAAGCTCGAGAATTTTTGCGACGATGTAATCTGAGCTGGTGGTTCCCGAACCGCCGCAGCTGGGCGGCTGTTTCGCTCGAATGATTTCTCCGATCGATTTGTACGGCGTATCGGCGCACATATAAAACATGATCGACTCCTGCGCCGCCGAGCCGAGCCAATGAAATTTCCGCAGGTCGAACTGCGCCTCGCGCCGCCCGACAAGTTGCTCGATGTAGATGCTGTTGTTCGGCAACACGACGGTGAGCCCGTCGGGCTTGGCAACCCCGTAGACATAATTCACCGCGGTGATTGATCCGGCGCCTGGCATATTTTGCACGATCACATTGGGGTTTCCCGGAATGTGTTTGCCCCAATACCGTGCGATCAAGCGCGCCCATGAATCGTAAAAATTCGCTGGCGCCGAGCCGACCACGAACCTGAGTGTTTTGCCTTTGTAAAAGGGCTCGTTTTGACCCTCTGCCGCGGTTGCAAACCAGCTCGTTAGCAGACTCGCAACGATTGCAACAGCAAAGTGTCTTGACCAATTGTTCATGCTCCACTCCTTGAACCGTTCGGAATTATACAGCGGTAAGTGCATCGGTTGCGCCAGACCTCATCCGAACGGAGATGGAGGCTATGCGAAGA
>DATIEH010000274.1:0-13092 GCA_035455905.1 Binatia bacterium
CCAAGCAGCTTCTGCACACGATCACGCCGTGGTCGATCTATGAAGGCTGGGACGTTACGGGATGGCCGGTGATGACCTTGGTTCGCGGCAATGTCGTCATGGAGTGGCCTGAGAACGAAGCGCGCGCGAAAGTTACTGAAGCCTCCGTCGGGCAATATATAAAGCGCGCTCTCGCGCAGCAGCATTGAGCCCGGCATAAGTCTGACGAATTCTTAATCATTGCATAGCAACGCAGTGTGGTATCTCTGAAGTTCGTTACATATTTCAATCGTCATTCCGGGCAAGCTGGCGATAGCTAGGGCGACCCGGAAGACAGGGAGGATTCAACACATCTGGATACCGGCTTTTGCCGGTATGACAGCAAAACATTGGATGACTTATTGAATGCATTTTAGTTCCAGGACAACCAGAATCAGATTAGGAACTTACAGGGCTGAGTTATCAGTGAATCCGATCAAAATAGGCATCGGCGTGCCGAGCATTGGACGCTTTGTTCCCTACATCGCGCAGGCCGCGGGACTCTTCGCGCGAGAAGGTCTGAACGTTGAAGTCGTCAATCAAAAGGACGAAGAGAAAGCGGTTCCCGATATTGTCGCCGGCCACACGCCGATCGGCACGCCCAATGCTCCGTCCTTAATTTTTTCGCTGCTTGACGGTAGTGATATCGTGATCGTCGGCGGACTGCTCAACCGTCCGGCATTTTATCTTGCTGTCGATCCTAGAATCACCACGATTGCGGAGCTCAGCGGAAAGCGCGTGGGCATCAATCAGCCGCGCCGCATGGCCGGCATGACCATGCTTGCGCTGTTGCGAAGATGGGGCTTTGCAATTGAAACCGACCTCGAGCTCGTCGATCTCGGCATCAATGATCGGAGCCTTGAAGCCTTGATCGAGAAGCAGATCGATGCCGCGCTCTTACCGCCGGAGAAAGCTTTTGTGGCTGAGGCGCGCGGATTTAAAATTATTGCAGATAGCCTTCAGTTGGATTTCCATTGGGTGCCGCTGGCAACAACACGGCGGTTTCTGCGCGACCATCGCGCAGAGGTATCAAAGATCTGCGCTATCTACCGAGAAAGTATCCAGCTCTTCAAAACCCAACCGAAGGAAACAATCGCTGAAATAACCCGCCGTCTACCGACGCTCGGCGACAAACCGCAAGTGATCGAGAAGTGTTACAAAGTATTCGCGGATCTCCTTGAACCGTCACTGACGCCCTCATTGCCCTCGATTAGCGCGATTTTGAAAGAAGTCGCTTTACAGCATCCCCGAGCAAAAGAAATCGATCCAATCTCATTCATAGAACACCTCGAATGACTTGGAGTCGTGCCGGTAAAATGCTGCAGCCTGAATGAGGTGGGACGAAATGCCGGATCCGGATTACGCCAATTTCAGCCAGCACTCCGCCCGTCGCATCGTAGCTGCACTAGCACCTTTGCCACATCGTTCTTAGTCGCAAGGTAATCTCACAAGGCAAACAGCTGTTTTGGATTGTCGTAGGTAATCTTCTCGTACTGCCGAGACGTAATGCTGCCCTGTAATTTCAGATTTCTCAGCGCCTCGATTTCCGTCGATTGGTCGTTATGGCCGTAGTCCGTGCCGATAACAAGATTTTCTTCGCCGGCGTATTTGATCACATAATCGACGTCATCGTCGGTTTGACACGAGACGAACTGCCGATATTCCTTGAGCGGATTGTCCGGCAGCGGGCGATTGATTGCACCCCAGCGGCGTTGAAAATCTTTAACCACGTACGGAATCCACTGCGCCGCCGCTTCGGCCCAGTGAAAGCGCAACTTGGGAAACAGCGTCGGCACCTCGCTCATGATCACGGAATGAAAGGCACCGATCACCGGAATGCGAAATTTCCAGAAGCTGCCGCCGCCGTTGTATTGCGACACCAGATCGAGCACATATGGGTTGGCGTTGCCCACGTGGACGCCGACGGCAAGATCCAGACGGCTCATTTGCTCGTACAGCGGGTAAAAATAGGGATCGGTGATCATGCGTTCGCCCTCGATACCGCGCATGAAGACGCCGCAAGCGCCGTGCTCCGCGCAAAACTTCAGTTCCTCCAAAGACGCGCTCATATCGAGCAAGGGCAAAACGCAAATCCAGCGCAGCCGGTTCTGGCCTTGAGAATAAATATCGGCGAGCCAGCGGTTGTAGCCTTTGGCAATTGGAATTTCCCACTCGGGTTTGTCGGCAATCTGCTCGATGAACATCGTCGGGTAGAGAACTTGAATGTCAATGCCGAGCTCATCCATGTGCTTGAGCCGAGCCGCCACGTTCTCCATTTCGCGGGTTTCCTGTGCAGTGTTCATGTCGCGCCCCGTGCGCTGCGCTACATCCGCGACCTGCTGCGCGGTGAGAACCACTCGCACGAGACCGCGGATTTTTCCGTCAATATACCAGTACTCTCCACCGCCTTCGCCGCGCGGCTTCACGATCAGCGGCCGGTATTTTTGATCAGCGTCGTCCATGTAGTCCCACGTGTGCTCTGATTCCACCACATGAGCATCGGCATCAATAGTCGGCATTGCGATTTACCTCCCCGGCAAATTTGCTGCGGCGCATCGACTAGAATCGTCGCGATCTTGATCAGCCTTAGCGAACCCGGAATATCAAAGCGTAGTTAGCCATTCAACAACATAGAATCCAAACACTTGCGTGGCGAAGATCGTCGCTGATTGATTCATTAGAGTGCCCGCGCATGGTATAAGGCACCCTAGCATGGACGATCTTCAACTCGCCGAGCTCGCTGCTTGGATCACCGAAGCTGGATTGGCGGGCCAGAGTGAAATTACCGCACTGACCGGATTTTGCGATCGGGCGGTTCACTTCGGCTTACCGATCGCGCGCGCGATCGTGCTTGCCGACACGCTCCATCCGATCTATGAAGGGCGCGCTTTTCGCTGGAACCGCGACAAAGATACCACAGTGCTGACTGAATACGGACGAAGCGACGAGGATCTCGGACGCTGGCAGCGAAGCCCTTTCTTTCGCCTCGAACAGACCGGAGAAACGTTGCTGCGACGACGCCTCACCGCGGAGTCGCGGGAGGAATTTTCGATTTTTCCGGAATTGATTGACGCCGGCATCACGGACTACGTTGCCATGGTGAACCGCTTCGCCACCGAAGCGATTATCGGCGACATGGACGGCATCTATTCGTCCTGGGCGACTGACGCACCGGCTGGCTTTAATGAGGCCGACATCGCGGCGCTTTGTCGGCTCGCGCCGCTCCTTGCGCTTACAGTCAAATCGGCATCTCTGGCGCGCATTGCTGAAACTATTGTGGAGACTTACCTGGGCCGCGACGCCGGCCGGCGCGTGCTCGAGGGACGCATCGCCCGCGGCATCACGGATCAAATCCAGGCCGTCCTGTGGTCTAGTGATCTGCGCAGTTATACGCGGATCAGCGATACCGCTGATCCCGGAGAGATTATTCCTTTACTCAACGAATATTCCGGCGCGATCATTTCCACGATTTATGACCAAGGAGGCGATGTTCTGAAGCTGATCGGCGACGGCGTGCTCGCCATCTTCACGATGGAAGATCGGGCTCGCGCGTGCGAGTCGGCGCTCGCCGCGGCCATCGCTGCGCGCCGGAGCGTCACCGAAGTCAACCGCTCGCGCGCAGCCGCCAATTTGCCCACGACCGATATGTACCTCGGTCTTCACATTGGCGAGGTATTCTACGGCAACATCGGCAGCGAAGACCGACTCGACTTCACCGTGATCGGCCCGGCGGTCAACGAAGTTAGCCGCATTGCGACCCTGTGCCGCTCCGTCGATCAGCCGCTGCTCATCTCCTCCGATTTCGCCGCCGCTCTCGGAGAGTCGCGAAATCTTCTAGTGTCAGTCGGGCGCTATGCGCTCCGTGGCGTGGGCCGGCCCCAAGATCTCTATACTCTCGATCCCGGTGCCCTGCTCAGTTAGACTTGCTCGTCGAGTTCAAGGATTTTGGAACGGGAAAGGTAAACAATCTAGACAGCAACGCCGGTGCAGGTATAAGATGCTCCTCGAGTGGGGCAACGTCGCTTTTCTTCCCTTTGATCGATCCAGTTTTGGTCCGGGAGGAATTATGAAGCCATCTCTTCTAGCCGCGACTTTCTCGCCAGCCGTTTGCTGTGCTGCCCTGCTGTTCTTCGCGCTATTCGCTGCGCGCACGCAGGCCCAAGACAAAATTCCTCCCGAAGTCATCAATCAGACTGCGCTCCATGGCACAGCGTTGGTGCTCGTCGGCTTGAATGTGCCTTGGGAAATGGAATCTAAGCTCGATGGAGACACTCTACGCGCGCAGCGCACTGCGATCGCCTCGATTCAGAACGATCTACTGACCCAATTGGAAGGAAGAAATTATAAAGTGGTGCGGCGGTATCAGGAGATTCCCGGCATCGCTTTGGAAGTCGGCGCCGATGCACTTGCCGAGCTGGCGCGGTTACCCATCGTGACAAATGTGCTGCTCGACCGGCTGCCTGGCGCAGCGGAACGGGCACCTAATTTCGGTTCGGCTCGAACCGAACCGCCCCGCGCTCGCGCCGTCGATCCGGTCGCGGAGAAAGTGCCTTCACAACTGTTCAAGCGGGCAGCCAGTAATGGCACCGTCCTTGTGCTCGCGGGGTTACGCACACCTTGGCAACGTGAGGAGCTTTTGAGCGAATCCCTTCGCACTCTGCAACGAGCGGCGATTCAAGACGCTCAGAGTTATATTCTGGCGGAGCTCGTCGGCACGACCTTCAGAGTTACCCGCCTCTACAGAAGTATTCCCGGTATCGCCCTACGAGTCGGGGTCGATGCCTTGAAAGTCTTAGAAAACTCGCCCGCCATCACCAATGTCGTGCAGGACCGACCGGCGCAATCTTCGCGGTAAGAGGGCGGTCACAATTCCAAACTAAACAACGATTCCCTTCAACAGATACGGGGTCGCGATAAACAACAGCACGATACTGACCACGAGAATCGTCCAGAGCCAGCGAGCGGTGCGGGAAAAATTCCTGCTTTCCCAGAGTAGCGGAAGCGCCAGTGGCCCGACGAGCAACAACATCGCGACGACGAAGGGTTTCCGATAGTAGAACTCTGCGGGTTGTCCAGAGTTCCTGGCCATGTGGTAGGCGTCCGTCGCAGCGCTCACCCAAAGCAATACTAAGGCGAGCAACATGGCGAACCGATTGAATCCGGAGAACCAGGAACCGAGCACTCCCAGGCCAATTGCACAAGCGAAAATGATCAGGCCCTTTTTGCTCTCCCGATTATAAATTTGCCCCAAGCCCGGTAAGAGCACAGAGCAAAGGAGAGCGACCCGAGAATTCGAGCTAACGGGCATCGAACTTAGCTCCACCACGGCGCAATGAGATGACCGCGGTAAATTCGGCGGATGTCATTTCGAGGCGAAGCCGAGAAATCTTTCCTTTGTTGTGTCGCAAAAAAATGCCAGATCTCTCACCACGTTCAGAATGACAGCGCTGCTAATCTTGCGATAGTCGACTCAATCTCGATCGTGTCCGGTCGATAATCTTAGCCTTTGGCCTGCTTCAACATGCGCGAGAAGACTTTTTTGGCATTGCCCTCGGTGATTTTGTAACGATCTTCCTCGGTCAGCCACTCGATATCCTGAAAAATCGGCACCAGATCCTCGAAATTCCGACCGGTCTTGGGATCGATTGCATTCACGGCCCCGAACATCTCCGTGGCAAACAGCACATTATCCGCTCCGACCCGTTTGATTAAAAGCTCCATCGATTCCTTGTCGTAAATTGCCATATCCCAATAAACCCGCCGCGCCGCTTCTTCGAACGGCTCGAGCCCTTCTTTCACATGCATGCCGCGCTGGCGGTTCCATTGATAGGGAATGGCGCCGCCGCCGTGCGGAATAATAATTTTCAGTTTGGGAAAATCCTTGAATACGCGCGAGCGTAGAATCTCCACTGCGGCGGAATTGTGGTGCGCGATGTAGTAGGCATTGGTGAGATGCATCGCCGGATTGAGCGATGCGCTAGCGTGTACCGTGCACGGCACGTCAAGTTTCACCAGTTTCTCCCATAATGGATACCACCACTCGCTGCCCATTGAGGGAGTCAAAGGCTCTCGGCCGCCGGCCACGTCCGGATTGACATTGCAACCGATAAAACCGAGATCGTTTACGCAGCGATCGAGCTCATCGGCCCATTCACTCGGCGGAACCCCCGGTGATTGGGGTAGCTGACACACCGGGGAGATTTTTTCCGGAAACATCTTGGCCACCCGCGCGATCAGATCATTGCACGCCTCGGTCCAGTAACGGCTCACCAGCGGGGAACCGAAGTGATGTCCCATGGCGCCGGCCTGCGGCGAGAACAATAGCCGATCGATGCCGCACTCCTTCATGCGATTGAGCTGACCTTGCATCGAGCGCGCCAATTCTTCATCGCTGATCTGCAGCTTGGCTTTCATCGGTTTCGCCAGATTCGTGATCTGCTGACCGCGGTAGGCCTGCAGTTGCGGCGGAGCCGTGGTGAAATGCGTATGGGCATCGATGATCATAAAACCTCCTAAATCTTCAAGACTCGTTCAAGCCGTTCAATCGCTGCGCCCTGTTCAAGGCGTTGTAGGAGTAAGGCGTTCAGAAGACACAAACCGCGGAGAGGCTGCGTCGATTGTCACCTCCGAATCGCTTTGCTATAGCAGTCCTTTATAAACCGTTCAAAGCTTTGCTCTAGATCAATCTTGGTTTTCGACGATTTGAACAGCTTGAACATTTTGAACGACTTGAACAGTCTCGAGGGAGTTTAAGATATGCCAGACATACCGCGCCTCAACGGCGTAATCAAAGCCTTGGAACAAGGCCAAACTGCTTTCGTTTCGTTTACGCCTGTTGATCTCGAGAGCGCCGTCGCCATGGCGGGCTCAAAGCTCGACGGAGTGGCATTTGAGATGGAACACGCGCCCCTCGACTTTCCCGGTTTGCGAGCCGCGCTGCAGTTCATGCTCGATCGACGCGAGATCGTCGCGCGCGCCACTTTGTCGCCCGCCGTGACGCCGATGGTGCGGATTCCGCCCAATGGCATCGAAATGAATAGCTGGATCGCCAAGCAGGTCCTCGATATTGGCGTGTTCGGGATTATTTTTCCGCATGTCAGTTCGGTAGAAGAAGCTTGGAACGCGGTCGGCGCCTGCCGCTACCCGCGCCTCTCAACTGCGCCGCTTTACAATCCGCCCGGAATTCGTGGCGATGCGCCGGCACGTGCGGCGCGCTATTGGGGTCTAAGTCAACAGGAGTATTACAAGCGCGCCGACGTTTGGCCGCTCGCGCCGGATGGCGAAATCCTCGTCGTTATCCAATGCGAGGAGATGCGGGCTATCGACAACCTGCCGCGCATCTTAAAAGAAGTTCCCGGCATCGGCGTCGTATTGATCGGCGAGGGTGATTTGAGCCAGGAGCTCGGGCACCCGCGCGATTACGAGCATCCCGTGGTGGCCAAGGAAATCGATCGTATTCTCGCGATCTGCAAAGAGCACAACGTCCCCTGCGGCCATCCCCATCCGGACGCGAAAAATATCGATCGCTTGGCGGCCTGCGGTTATCGGTTCTTGATGCCCTCCGCCCCGCGCTCCTTTGGGTTCTTGGAGCAGGCACGCAAGCTCTCGGGCAGGAGCTAAGAAGAGCATTCCCCCGTTGTTTTTTCCGCGTCCTCCGTGCCTCCGCAGTACGCGCTTGCCGGATAAAGAGCACAGAGTAGTTCATATACGACTCGGTACAACACCGCGCATGAAAATGAGCCGCAGTGGTCGGGACCAACACCGAGAAATCCCCCAATAGCCCCTTTTGCAAAGGGGGCGGGCCGCAGGACCGGGGGATTTTTGCCGCTGATCGGGATTTTCATAAGAGACACAGAGCGCTTGTTAAAATTGCAGCGAACCATTGGAGATGATAATTCACCACCATGTCTACGTTCAGCGCGTTCTGTGACGCTTTTTTCAAAAAGTATTTCGAGCTTCACCCGACCGACGCGATTTATTACGGCGTCGTCGGCTACGATCATTTGCTCAACGACTATTCCGACGAAAGTTACGCCGCCGAAAAGATCTTCGTCGACGAGTCGCTGACCGGGCTTGACAAGATTTCTCCCCAAGAGCTCTCGCTTGATGAGGCCATCGACTACGCTTTGCTAAAAGGCAAACTGACGATTCAGAGCTACGAGAGTAACAAGGAAGATTATCGCCTCAAATGGCCGGAAACCTATTCGCCGATCGAAGCGATTTATATTTTGACGGTGCGAGACACCAATGATTTCGCCGGCAATCTTTTGAGTCGATTGAATCGCAGTCCCGCCCTGATTCAGCAAGGCATAACGAACCTGAGCCGGCGCGTTGCCAATCCGCCAAAGCTTTGGACGGAAATGGCCTTGGAAGGCGCCAAAGGCGCGCTCACCTTCCTGGAAAATCTGCCCGCCCATCCCAGGGTACACAGCGCGAGGATCGATGCGACCGCGCTGAAAGCCGCGATTGAGCATGCCAAGGGCGCGCTGGCCAATTTCGCCGAGTTTCTCGAGCGGGATTTGCTGCCTCGGAGCAGCGGGGTTTACGCCGTCGGCCTCGAGCACTATGAACTGCTGCTGCGTTACAAACACTTTCTGGAGTTTGATGCGCAAACCCTGCTTGGGGCCGGCGAAGAGTTATTCGCCAGAACAAAACGGGAGCTGATTGAGCTCACGGCGGCAATCGCTCCGGGAAAAAGCATCGAAGCGGCCGCTTTGGCGATCCAGAAAAATCATCCGTCCACGACCGAAGTGCTTTTGGCCTATCAAAAAGCCATGGAAGCGGCGCGCAGCTTCGTAAAAGAGAACAGTCTCGTGTCGTTCCCGCCGAGGGAGGAACTTCATGTTGTACCGACACCGGAATTTCGCCGGCACGAAATCCCGTTTGCAGCCTATCTGTCGCCGTCTCCGAATGATCCGGCACAGGTCGGCTACTACTATGTGACGCCGGTGAGTGATGACGATCTGCTCCGCGAGCACAACTGGGTCGGTTTGGAGAACACTTCGGTGCACGAGAGTTACCCCGGGCATCACCTGCAGTTTTCCGTTGCGAATACTATTCCCGCGGCTTCGACTCTGCCCCGTTTGATGAACGAATCCTCGGTTTTTTACGAAGGCTGGGCGCTTTACTGCGAACAGTTGATGCAGGAACAGGGTTTTTTAAAAACCAAAGAGCATCGTTTCGTCATGCTGAAGGACCGACTGTGGCGCGCGCTCAGAATCATCATCGATGTCAAAACGCAAACCGGTCAAATGACTTACGACGAGGCGGCCGACTTGATGGTGCGCGAGCTCCACTTCCCGCGCGCACAAGCTTGCGGCGATCTGAACTGGTACAGCCAGTCGCCCGCGGTGCCGATGGGCTACGCCCTAGGCTGGACGATCATCAATCGCCTCCGCGATCAGGAAAAAAATCGCTTGGGAAGCAGATTCAGTCTACGTGAGTTTCATGACAAACTTCTCAGCGCCGGCAGTATTTCCCTGCCGCTCGTGGAAAGAAGACATTTCAGTTAATGATCCTACCCGGCGGAGCATTTGAACGAGTTGAACGTCTTGAACCCGGGACTGCACTGCATTCGTTCAGTTCAAATTGTTCAACCGATTCAAAACACAATGAAAGCTAAACCGAAAATGCCCGGCCCGCTTCTGGGCGCCCATATGTCCATCGCCGGCGGTATCGGAAATGCGTTGCTTTCCGGAAAAAAAGTCGCATGTGATGCGATTCAAATCTTTACCCGATCATCACGGCAGTGGGCGGCAAAGCCTTTTACCAAAGAGGAGATCGAGGAGTTTTGTGTCAATAGAAAACAAACCGGCATAACCACGGTGATCGCGCACGATTCCTATCTGCTCAATCTCGGTTCGCCTGACGGTGCATTGAAAAAGCGTTCCATTGAAGCATTCATCGATGAGCTCGAACGTTGCGAACTTTTGGGCGTGCAAAATTTGGTCGCCCATCCCGGTGCGCACATCGGGGCCGGCGAATTGACCGGGATCAAGACAATCGCAAAGTCTCTCGACCAAGTTCACAAGGCGTGCCCCGGCTATCGCACCAAAGTGACCCTCGAAATCACCGCCGGCCAGGGATCCAACGTTGGCTATCGTTTCGAGCAGATCGGTCAAATCATAGACGCCACTCGCGCAGGCGACCGGCTGCGCGTCTGTTTCGACACCGCACACGCGTTCGCGGCTGGCTATGATATTCGCACCCAGGAGGGTTACGACCGCACGTTCAGCGAATTCGACGAGATGATCGGCATCAAGCGGCTCGCGGCGTTTCATCTCAACGATTCGAAAAAAGAGCTGAATTCCCGGGTCGATCGCCACGATCATATCGGTAAGGGCTGTATCGGAGTTGAAGCCTTTCGCCGGTTACTAAACGATAAACGCTTCTGGGGATTGCCGATGTGCCTCGAAACCCCGAAGGGACCAGATTTGAAAGAAGACCGCGAGAACCTGGGGCTTCTCCGTAGCCTAGTCGCAACAAGCTGAAACACATTCTAAACCGCCCCGTTCGACCAAATGGTCGAAAGCTTCGACCTTCCGGACGAAGATTTTCTCCTATCGCCCGGAGCTTCGAGCACATTTCGCTTACAGCATCGCTAGTTCCTCCGACTCGTCATTTGGCACCAGGGTTGCGCTATCAAGGGCTCAGAGAAAGATGGAAGGGAGGGACAGGTTATGAAAAAGCTCTTGAGCGCGGTCGCTGTAGCAGGTGGATTGGCGCTTCTCTCTGGAGTCGCTTCGGCACAATGGGGTGGCGGTCCCGGTGGGCGATTTGGTGGCATGGGGCCGGGGATGATGGGGGGTCAAGGCTGGATGGCTGGCGGGCCTCCGTGCGCGGGCGTCACGGGAGCGGCAAGCGAAATCACCGATGAGAAGGCCAAGGAACTCGCGACGGCGTACGCGGACAAATATCTTAAGGGATTCACCGTCGAGCGGGTCCTGCCGTTTACCGGCCGAATTCATACCATGTATTCGGTGGAACTGAAGAATGGTGCCGGCGAGGTGCGAACTCTGCACGTGAACCCTTGGGGTAATGTGATGCCGTTCGGCGGACCGTGGGCACGCGGCTCCTAACGACGGCCGAAGCTGAGAAAGGCCCCGTCAGGGGCCTTTCGCTTTGAACAAAATAGTCTCGCGTCCCCGGAGCGATGATATGGGATATCAGCGCGGCAAATTCTTAGGTTCTGCCTAGCTCGATTCTACGGCAAGACGACTTTCTTTACCGGTTATACTGCTCGCATAATGTAACCACCGCTCATGAGTCGAAGGATATTGCCGCGCTATTTTCTTCTTTCCGTCCTGCTGCTGCTTGGGCTCGTCGGCGTCTATATTTTTTTTGAAGCGCGGCGTTTTCAAGACGAGCTGCTGCGCCAGGCCGAAGCCAAAGGACTGGCGTTGGCCGACGCCATGGAGGCCAACGTCCGCGCTTCGGTGCTGGCCAATTCTTTGCTCGAAGAGCTGATTGGCCAGCGCCTGCTCGACAACGCCCGGCTCATCGACGAGCTGCTGCAGTTTCCTCCGACCGATGAGAAGGCGCTCCAGCAGATCGCCGCGGCCAATCGCCTCAGCAAAATCGAATTGCTCGATCCCAACGGGCGCCCCCTCGACGCTCTCCCCGCGCCGAGCGCCCGGCGTATGCAGGAAATGATGAGCCGCATGGGAAACGCTCCATCGGATGAAGCCGTCGAGCACCGCCGCGCCATGATGTTCATGTGGGGCAGGCGCTGGCGCCTGCCCCTGGACCAATCTAATCCGCCGCCCAAAATCGCCGAAAAAAAATTTTGGGAAGGCAGCGCATTTGGCGTTGCGATCGCCGCGCGCAGTTTTTCCGGCATTATCGCCGTCCATGCCAACGCCGATTACATCCTCAATTTTCGTAAGCAGATCGATGTTCAAAGGCAGATCGAAGAGTTGGGCCGTCAAACAGACATCGACCACATTGCCTTGGTCGACAAAGATTTGAACGTGCTCGCGCAGACCGATTTGCAACGAAGCCAGCAACGTCACGATGATCCGTTGTTGTTGCAGGTCAGAGCCCATGGCGGTGTCGGGCACGGAATTGTCCAGCGGCCCGACGGCAGCAAACATTTTGACGTGGTCAAACCGCTCAATGTAAATGGCAGTCCCTTCGGATTTCTCGAAATCGGCCTGTCGCTGCAGCCGATGGAGACGGCGTGGCGGCGGAGCCTCGGCTCCATGGCCGTCGTCGGCCTTGGCATTCTGGGGGTGGGCATATTGGGCATGGCCGCTATTTTTCATAATCAGCGCCGCCATCTGCAAAATATCCGTTCCCTCGAAGAAGAGATCCACCGTAATGAGCGGCTCTCGGAGCTCGGCAATTTGGCGGCGACGGTGGCGCACGAAATTCGCAATCCGCTCAACTCCATCTCCATGGGCATGCAACGCCTCAAAGCCGAGTTCACCCCCGTCCAGGATGCGGGTGAATACGCGCACTTTTTGACTCTCATGCAGGATGAAGTGCGCCGCCTCAATCGTATCGTCGAGCAATTTCTCTCCCTCGCGCGCCCCCTGCAGTTGTCGCTCGAATCCATCACTGTCGAGGAATTCATTCGCGAAGTCACAACGCTGCTGGACGCCGAGGCGCGCGCAGCCAATATCAAGATCGATCTCGACGCCGAGCCCAATCTGCCTCCGGTCCAGGCCGACCGAAATTACCTCAAGCAACTTTTGCTCAATCTCATTTTGAACGGCATACAGGCGATGCCCGCGGGCGGCCGCTTGTTGATCCGAGCCGATCGGGAAAAAAATAGCCTTGGGCTCAGCGTGACCGATCGCGGCATTGGCATCAAACCTGATCAACTCGGCAAAATCTTCGATCCCTATTTTACGACCAAAGCCAACGGCTCGGGATTAGGCTTGGCGATCGCCCGTCGCATCGCGGATGCACACGGTGGTAAGATAGAAGTCCAAAGCGAACCCGGACAAGGCGCCTGTTTTCGCGTTTCGCTGCCGCTCGGCAATCAAACTTGATGAACGATTCCATTCGCATTCTGGTGGTCGACGATGAAGCGAGTCAACGCGAGTTGGTGAGCGGCTATCTTAGAAAGCA
>DATIEH010000275.1:0-2641 GCA_035455905.1 Binatia bacterium
AAGGGCCCTCGGGTTCGGCGCACTCGACGACAATCGAAATCAGCTCCGGAATGTCCAGTGAAGTGGCCAGATGATAATCGAGAAACGATGGATTACGCACTTTGCCGCTCGGATCCACAACCATTTCTTCGTGCAACGCCGAGCCGATGCCCATGACGACGCCACCTTCGATTTGAGCGACGCAATTGAGCGGATTGATCGCCTTGCCGACGTCGTGCGCCGCCGACATGCGTAAAACGCGAACTCGGCCGCTGTCTTCGTCCACCGCGACTTCGGCCGCCTGGGTCGCATACATATAAAAGGCCGATGCGTGATCGCTATGGCCGGTTTCCAAATCCAAATCTTTGCCGATCTCGTAGGTGTAAGAACCATCACCACGCACTTCACCATTGATGCCAAGCTTGCGCCGCACCACTTCGCCAATCGGCAGCGCCTGCTGCGGCTGAGCTTTCAAAAAAACCTTGCCATCCGCATAATCGAGCTCTTTCATCTCGGCCTCGAGCATCGGTCGTGCGGCTTCCATAATCTGTTCGCGCGCATGGATGGATGCGCGCCGCACGGCGTTACCCATGTGATAAGTACTGCGGCTCGAGGTGGTCGACGCATCATAGGGAATCACGTCCGTATCGAGCGGATGCATGCGGACTTTGTCCATCGGCACTTTTAGCTCTTCAGCAGCGACCTGAGATAGAATTGTGTTGCAGCCCTGGCCGATTTCGACGGTGCCCGCGAGCACCGTAACCTCGCCCTTGGCGTTCACCAGCACGCCGGCAGCCGAGGTCGTCGGCGAGCGCGTCGGCTTCTGAATGCATGCGAAGCCCTTCCCGGTTTTAATGCCGGGCTTCGGGTTCGGTGATTTCTTGCCGTAATCAATCGCCTCGGTCGCCTTGATCAGTGTCTCTTTCAAACCGACCGCATGGAGCCGCTCGCCCCAGTAGGAGATATCGCCTTCGACGAAAATATTTTTCATCCGAATGTCGATGGGGTCCATGCCGAGACGCTGCGCGATCTCGTCCATCTGCTGCTCGCCAGCCCAGGCGCCCTGAGGAATTCCATAGCCGCGATACGATCCGGCGACAGGTTTATTCGTATAAACCGCGTAGCCGTCGACTTTGACATGGGGGATGCGATACGGGCCCGGCGCAGGTAAGCTTCCGCGGATGCAGACCGTCGGACTTTTTTCGGCGTAAGCGCCGGCGCCCCAATAGATGCTCATCTCCCGCGCCATCAAGGTGCCGTCTTTTTTGACTCCGGTTTTTGAATAAACGACGGCTTCGTGGCGAGTCAGCGTCGAAATAAAAGTTTCTTCGCGGTTGAATTTTACGCGTACGGGCCTGCCGTTAGTGTGAAACGCGAGCGCCACTGCAATGGGCTCGACTTTAAGTCCGCCTTTGGAGCCAAAACCGCCGCCTTGGAGGGGATTGATGAAGCGGATTTTCTCCTTCGGCATGTTCAAGGCTTCGGTGATCTCATGGAGCGCGCGAAACGGCGCATCGTTGGCAACCCAAATGGTCAAACGACCGGATTCTTTGTCGAACTGCGCGTGCGCAGAGTGGGGCTCCATGGCGGCGTGCTGGATGATGGGAACGAAATACCTTTCTTCGAGCACGAGATCGGATTCCTTGAAGCCTTGCTCGACGTTGCCCGTGCGTAGCTTGAAATGCTCAGCGACGTTGGGCATCGCGCCCGGCACGATGAATTCGGCCTTGCGGTATTTATCAAAATCCTCGTGAATCGCTACGCACCCCGGTTTGCATGCTTCTTCCGGGTCGGTGTACACCGGCAGATCTTCGTATTCGACCTCGAGCAATTTGACTGCAGCCTGCGCTGTGTCTTCATCTTCTGCGGCGACGGCAGCCACGGGTTCTCCGATAAAGCGGACCTTACCCTGTGCCAAGAACGGTTTGTCCTTGACGGACTCTCCGTGTGTCCAGGGTACGTCTTCTCCAGTAACGACGGCCACGACGCCGGGAAGCTTTTTTGCCTTCTCGGTGTTGATTCGCTTGATTCTGGCGTGTGCTTTGGTGCTAAAGAGAGTTTTCCCATAGAGCATGTTCGGTAGAACGAGGTCGTAGCCGTAAATAGCGCGTCCGGTTATTTTTTCCTCAGCATCGACTCGCTGAACGGGTTTGCCTATAACTGTGAGCTCGGACATGTCTTAACTCCTTGGAAGGTTCAAATCGTTCAACCAGTTCAAAGCGTTGGAACTGTTAAGCCCCCACCCCGGCCCTCTCCCTCTGAATGGGCGAGGGAGCATTCTTTTAGCGCGGACGACGTTTTGAAGAGCGAAGCGATTGAACGGCTTGAACGTTTGGAACTGGTTCATCTGGTCTGTCTTAATATCGCCGCCGCATCCTGCACGGCCTGGATAATTTTTGCATAACCGGTGCACCGGCAGAGATTGCCGGAAAGCGCATATCGAATATCGTCTTCGGTCGGATTGGGGTTTTCGTCGAGCAGCGCTTTCGACATCATCAACATGCCGGGAGTGCAGTAGCCGCACTGAGCTCCGCCGTCCTGCAGAAATGTTTTTTGTACCGGGTGAAGCTCAGGACCGATCTTCAAACCTTCTATGGTGACGATATCCGCACCGTCGAGCTCTCCTGACAAGACCAGACAGGAATTCACTGGCTTGCCGTTC
>DATIEH010000276.1:0-3401 GCA_035455905.1 Binatia bacterium
TCATCAGGGAGCGGGAAACGAGTACGTCCTTGGCAGCCCACATTTCTCGTTTGACGCTGCGCGAACTTTGGCGCAAGCGCTGCACGAGAATGAAAATGACTTGCTGCTCACCGACACGGCCGTCCTCGGACTGCCGAAAAACCATATCATTCCGGAATGGTTCTCCATGCTTCCGTCCTCGTCCGCCGAGTCGGCTGAAGCGCGTATGTATTTGCATCTGTACGACAGAGAGAAAGTCAAAAACGATTTCGCCGTCGATATGGAATTTGCCCGCCAGGGAATTACGACCGTTCGAAAGCTCGTCCATTGCGACCAGATCAAAAATCAGCGGATCAAGCTGATGGTGTCGCCGTTGAACATTGTCCGAGGCGTCGCTTCGACGTGCAGAGTTGTCGCCGTGGAGGAATGACGATGAGAATGATCGATTTGACTATGCCGATCTGGGAAGGCGCCGGCTACGGAGAAATTTTGCCTTTTACCAACTCCTCCGTGAGGCTTTCGGAATACATGTATTATGACAAACACGGGCTCAGGATGACGCGCATGAAACTCGACGGCGAAACCGGCAGTCCTTTCATGGTGCCGCATCAGCGTATGCCTTTTGACCGCACGCCTTTGCAACCGGACCCCAAGTTTTCATGGACACTCGACGAGATCCCGCTCGACCGACTGATCCTCAGAGACACGATGATCCTGGACATCAAAGCGCCGGAACAGCACGAGATTACGGCTGACGAGATGGACAAGGCGATCAAGAGCGCCGATTTCCGCAAAGGAGACGAGGTGCTGATTCGTACCGGCTGGGGCACGCGCGAGCGTGCCTACGAGCTCGGGATCGACTACTACAAGCGCACTCCGAGCATCCATTTTGACGCCGCCGCGCTCTTGGCGAAGAAAATGGACGAGATGGGAAGCGGTATTTTTATGACCGACTGCGGCTTGGTCAATCCGCCCAGAGTACAAGGTAACAATTGGTTTCGCGGTGAACGCCCGATAATTCCCCACCCCAAACCGTGGCCATCCGCCGAAGCACGCGAACGCGTGCTCGACCTTGGCGCTCACCGGCACGGCAGCCCGCATCCGAGCAGCTATGGCGCATTGATCAGAAAATCCATCGCAGGTTGCAAGTGCCTCGTCGATTGCGACAAAATCTCACGGCCTCGGGTGAAGATGATTATCCTCCCTCTATTGATCAAACAAGGCGGCGCATCGCCGTGTCGTTTTATCGCGGTCGAAGAATGAAAGCGTTGAGGCTGTTTTCCCTTCCCTGCACAACACTCAGTACAGCGCTCGGGCTCATAGCGTGCGGAGAAATGCTATGAGATCGTTCTTTTCCTGCTGAGTTAAGCCTATGCGGAATCGGGTATCGTAGAACTCGATCACCGCCTGAAGATCTTTTGCCGAGCCGTTGTGAAAATAGGGTGCGCGCGCGGCGAGACCGCGCAGAACAGGGCCTTTGAATCTTCCAATGTCCTTCCACTTACCGGTAATCAACGCGCGGCCGGGATCCGTCGTTTGAATCGTTGCCCCCGTAATCTTGTTTCTCAACGTATATAGCGGCATGTCAGCGGTACGACGGCCCGCATCGGCGATGCCGATGTCGAGCGGAGCCGCAACGGAATGATTACCTGAGTTGGGAGTATCGTGACACGTTGTACAAGTCCCATTGACAGTGGGCGTATTGCCAAACGCCGCTTCATCGTTGATTCCGGAGACACCGGTGATTGTTATCGTTCTCGAATTGAACAACTCCTGACCGCGCGCCACGGCGGCCCGTGCGTCGTTGACACCGGCGCCATGCAAACCCTTCCAGCCGTCGTAAATATTGAAAACGATCGAATTAAAAGGCTCGTGCGTCAGGCTATCGCCGAAGAGATCATTCACGCCGATATAAAAATCCTGCATCGACAAATTTTCCGGTCCGCCCTTGGCGCCGCCGGCGAACAATGACTTCGCCGCATTATCATGCGCTTGAGCGGTAAAAAGAGCTGTTTCAAAGTCTACAATACTTTCTCGTTGCGCTTCCGTCAGCGGAGTTGGAGCTTGTGAATGACCCTGAGTTGCACTGTTGGCTTGATCGCTCAGATCGAAATGTATCGTCTTGTCCATGAACGTTTCACGCCCATCCCACATGACGGTGCTCAGAAATTTCAGGTTCGTGGCAGGCAATGGACGGCGAAACAATGAGAGCTCTACGGCGCTGGCAAATTGGTAAGGGTCATCCACTGACAGCAGATCGAATTCCGCATTCCCAGGTATGCCTATCCCGACGCGGATCAGCCCTTTGCTTAGAAGCATATTGTACGCCGAGCGGCGTGCTTCTACCGTGGACACATCGGCATTGGGAGAATTCGCGCCGTCGTTCAACCGAAAGATGGGATCCGTTCCTCCGGTTTGATCGAAGCGCGCGTGGACCCCTTCCGGTGTGATTGTCCAGCCCTCCTCGATTTTGTGGCACGTCGAGCAACTACGACCGTTAGTTCCCAAGCTTTGAAAAAATGCGTTTGATAAATCTATGGAGCCATTGGCGCTTTTCGTGACGGCAAAGCCGGCGCCGTTAAAAAAAGGCGTATTGCTGGGAATGATCGGGGGACTAGACTCAGTCGCTTTAGCGAAGACGGTCACGACAGCAATGGCCAATCCAAAGCGCGCGATCCACAAAGTCCATCGTTTCGGGATTATAGAAAATTTGCGATTTTCGGAAATCATTCGTTCACCACCGCTTGGTCTATCGTTTAAGCCATGTGCGCATGAACAACGCCAAGTTCTATACGACATGGCGGCGCCTGCTATTGTATAGAAACAGCGGCGCGATTATCGCTGGCGACCGAGATAAGACAGAAGCAAAAAGCGTTTGATCGAAGATGTGCGCGCGATGTGAAGCGGGTTGCTTTGTGCAGAACGGAAATTACACCGCTCAAAACTTATCTGTCAAATATTTTTTTCCGATGGCAGCTCGTTTTCGCTGAGGAACGCAAAGGCGTTTACCAACAAATTTGTAAACATACCGGATTGTCAACTTTTGAACATAAATTGGTCATTAAAAAATTTGCCGCGGAATTCATTAGCCGGTGCCCGCGTGATTAGTAAAATAAAAAGTTTGATCCTCCTGAGCCTTGTCTTCTTCCTAAACTCGACAATTTCGGTAAAATTGGACCAAGACCGCGGATTCATCGCGCGGATCGTGAAAGTGTTTGATGCGCGTTCGTCTCCTTTCTGAAGGAAACATCATGACTCTGACAGCTTCCAACCAGGTCCCCATTCCTAATTTTATGTATGGCACCGCGTGGAAAAAAGCGGCCACCAAGGAACTGGTGCAATTAGCCGTGGCGTCAGGCTTCAGGGCCATTGATACCGCAAATCAACTGGTTCATTACGAGGAAGCTTTGGTAGGCAAAGCG
>DATIEH010000277.1:0-4503 GCA_035455905.1 Binatia bacterium
GTCCATATGGCATAGGCGCGGCATCCGCAACGCTCTGGCGAACGCTGTAAATGTCGCAGAGAATTGCTGCAAGCACGGCACCAAAAACAAAATCCCCCTCCATCTCCCTTCGGGAAGGAAGACATTGGGGGATTTGGATCACAGCATGGTTTCGCTCGCGACAGGGCGTTCAGCGTGTGGTTTACGAAGGGAGAGGTGCCCTTGCGCTTGCGCTGTGATGCAGGCTAGATCTGCTCAGCTATGCCGCTTGGAGCAGTTCTTTGTCTTTATGACGCAACAGGCTTCTTCGGATATAACCTGGATCGATGTTCAAAATCCCGCAGACGCTTTCCAGACTAAAAATGCCATCACCGCTCGATCCAAAGAACCACTCTTCAGCCTCGCGAAAGCTTCTCTTGCGATGGCGGTTCTTCGCGCAACAGTCGCGCAAATAGCAATCGATCGCATCACGAAGAACTGCTGCCAGCAATCTGCGCTCGGGTGTCTCCGCGGGACGGCATTGATACACGTACAGGTACTCGTGCACGCATAAAACATCGGGTTGTCCGAACATCCGACGCTTCTCGTCCTGCGAGAAACGATCATCGGCAAATTCCCGATTGGTGATATAGTCCTGACTTATCATAGTTTACCTCAACCGCCCCGCCTGCATGCCTATCACAGAAGCGTGTAGCGGCCTTTTATTTTATTTTCATCACAGATGGCTCTGCGACCGCGGTACGGCAGTTCTGCAACTCTTGTACCGATGCCGTATTTCCCTCTGCCGCCTTGAAATTTTTAGAAAAACAAATTCGCTGCCCGGCTATGGAATCAAGCACGAAAGGGAAAGTCGGACACCTGTCGGGGAAAGGCTTACACGGATTGAATCTGGGCGGGGTAATTATAGGGTGGGCAGCCGATCGGGGTCATTCTTTGTAGACAGCATCGATAAACCCGGATTTTTCAAGCTCGTCCACAAGCGAAAAGTCGACCAGCCGTTCGGGTTTGACATCTACCTTCCCAATCGTGCCGCTATCGATAACCTGTTGGATCCCTTTGATTGTGGGCCCCGGCGAGCGCAGCATCATGAATCGGCATCCTCCGAGCAATCAACAGTTGCATGAAATTGAAATCGCTCCTCTTTGGCAAAGAGGGGTCGACGCGAAAAAGAGCATAACAAGGGGGTTTTCTCTTTGTTCGGCTGATGCCATTCTGATTTTCAACGCAATTGGGGCTTGGAGAAAAAATCGTTTCATCCTGGCTGATGTAGCCGCTCGAAAAATCCGGTATCGTCCAATTTCTTGCACAGGCTCATATCGGCGATATCCTGCGGCTTCATCTCGATTGCCCGAGGATTGAGTCCATGCTGCGCCATGAGCCTTAGAACGGATGCGATTCCGGGCAAGCTCGGGCACGGTTTCCGCGGAAAACTTTCGGAGATATTTTTATAGGCGCGCTCCAGGCGCTCGCTTCCGTCGAGTTTCAAATTGCGCGCGATGCTGGCGATCACGACTTTCTTATTGGCGGAATTCTGCACGAACGCGACGCCTTCCAGCACCGCCTTGGCGAGATTTTCGACGAGTTGCGGATTGGCGCGCATGTATTTGCGCGAAGTGGCCAAGCCCGACGACTGAAACGGCACATTTGCTTTGCCCAGATCGAAAAGCGCCGGGAAGCCTTGTTGAGCGATTACCTCCTCGACCTCAGGATTGAAAAACGCCGCGTCGATGCTTCCGGCGAACAGTGCAGACATGCGTTCCGGCGTGCTGCCCGTGTTCAACAGAGTGATGCGGTCGCGCCGTGGAACCAAACCCAAATGGTCGAGTCCGGTATAGGTCGCCAGAGCGAGGGAGCCGGACGGTGTGCCAATGCCGATCTTTTTGCCTTTCAAGTCTTCGGCACTCTTGATTCCCGGCCGCACGTTCAAAAAATAGTTGAGCTTCTCTTCCATTCCGAGAAGCATAACCATATCGCCGCCTGCGGTCACCGCATTGGTGACGTGGGTCGCGCCGAGCAGTCCGAACTGAATGTCTCCCGCGAGCATCGACTGCATCGCCCGCCCAGCGATGATGTAAATGAGTTGCGGCTCGAGATTGTATTTGCGAAAAATTCCTTGTTCCTTCGCAATCCATAGCGGCACAGCGTTGCCGCCGATCGCGCCATAGGCGAAAAGAAATTTCGCCGGCGCCTCGGCGCCATGAGCCGCACTCAGCCAAAGCCAACCGCAAACCAACGCCATGACCCATTGACGTTTCATGTTCTATGCTTATGACTGCTTGAACAGTTTGAATCTTTTGAACGACTTGAACCTTATTTGATCCGCCTGCCCTGACCAAACAAAATTTTCTTTGCCTCCTCTGTCATGCCACGGCTATCCGGATTGATTTGCCGCGCCAGCGCGTAGGCGCGCTCCACCGCCGGTCGCTTTTGAATTCTTTCGAACCACCGCTTGAGATTGGTAAAATCATTGAGGTCCTGACCTTGGCGGTCGTGCAACACGATCCACGGATAGCAGGCCATGTCCGCGATCGAATACTCCTTCGCGACATATTCACGATCGGCGAGCCGCTCATCGAGTACGCCGTAAAGTCGCTCGGTTTCTTTCGTGTAGCGCTCGATGGCGTAGGTAATTTTCTCGTTGCTGTAATTTCTGAAATGATGATTCTGGCCGAGCATCGGCCCGAGCCCGCCCATTTGCCAGAAAAGCCACTGCATCACTTCGACTCGACTCCGAGTGTCGCTCGGCAGAAACTTGCCGGTCTTGATCGCCAGATATTCGAGGATCGCGCCGGATTCGAAAACGCTCAGCGGTCCACGGCCGTCGCTGGGTGACTGATCGACAATCGCTGGAATCCGGTTGTTCGGCGAAATTTTCAAAAACTCGGACGCAAATTGCTCGCCCTTGCCGATATTGATCGGCTTGATGTTGTAAGGGACCCCGGCCTCCTCCAAAAAAATCGTAATTTTGTGTCCGTTCGGCGTCGTCCAGTAATAAAGGTCAATCATCGAACCCCCTTTAGGCGACAAAGAAACAGCATTTTGCTGATATCATCGATCTCGTCCAGTGCCAAAGCGAAAAAAATGACCTTCAACTTCATAGCTGCCTCCAAGCCAGAAATCGATGATGAAGCTACTAGGAAAGCTCGGCGGGTGTCAAATTTATTCAGCGCGATCTCCGTGCATGGCGCGGTTGTCCGCTGGCCGATCAAAGAAGCGTTCTTTTTCAAGCTCGCGCAGCAAACTGAGATCGGTTAGATCTTCCGCGCGTTTTCCCTTAAGGGCGGGTTTCGCGCCGAATTCTTCAATACCCAATGAAACGTTTTCCAGCTTAGGATAAGGCCGCTCGGGAATAGCGCCCTGGACATACGTGCGGTACATGAACTCGAGCAGGCCCGGATCATTGATTTTTAAATAGCGAGCATAGATTTGATCCGCCGCGGCACGATTACGGCGCGCCAAACCGATCGCTTCCGAAAGCGCCTTAACGAATCCTTTGACGGCGGACCGAGAGTTTTGCAGAAATTCGCGCGTCACTGCGAAGTCAACACCCGCGCCGATGAATAATTTGAGGCTCTCGTTGTCGGCCAGTACGCGGATCTTACGGATTTCGCCGCGCCGTTCGAGCTCGAACAGGTTATCTTCATTGCTGGTGGTCGCGTCGATTTCGCCTTTGAGCAAAGCATTCAAGCGCTGAATGCTGCGGCTGCCGAACGGAATCAGGGTGACGTCTTTGTCGGGATTCAGCCCGAGGCGTTGCAACGCTTGACGCGTAATCCGGTCCTGGCTGCTGTTCGGCTCCCCGGTGCCGATTCTTTTTCCCTTCAGATCTTGCGCGCGCGTGATATCCGGTCGCGCGACGAGTTTGAGCACGCTGTAGCCGGTATTGGCGAAGAACACCAAATCCTTGCCGTCGCCGATCGCAGAAACGATCCAGTTTGCCGTCGCCGCGTAAATCTGCGCTTCGTCGCGCTTGAGCCCTTCGACGAGGTCGTCACTGGATTTAGCCGCTCGAATATCAACTTTGAGACCGTACTTTTCAAAGAGCCCGCCGTCCTGCGCTAACCACAGCGGCAGCTTCGCGGGCCGATCGGGATAAGAAAGAACTGTGATCGTATCCGCCGGATGGGCTTTCTGCCACGAACCTCCAAACAAGGTAATCATCGTCACCAAAACGACGATCGCGAATCGTTCACTGACATCCTCCCCCTTGGCGGGGGAGGATTGAGGTGGGGGTGCTTGTCGCATCGCTCATCCCTCCGGCCGGTCTTCGATCGGCCGTGGTATCGGATTCTTGTAATCGGCATGAAACGACGTGTCGATTTTTTTGCCTTCGATGAAAACCGACTCGACGTTTTGCGTGTCTGAAATATTCTTCGACGGGTCGCTGCGCACGACGAAAAAGTCCGCGACCTTCCCTTTCTCGATGCTGCCGTAGTCCTTCTCTTTGCCCCACGCCTGCGCCACGTTGAGGCTCGCCGTTTGGATCGCCTGAACCGGCGTCAGTCCGGCTTCTACCAGCATCTG
>DATIEH010000278.1:0-2164 GCA_035455905.1 Binatia bacterium
CACTTTAAAGTGCCACACTTTAACCAGCTTGGTTTCGAACTGGCAAGGGCAACGCTAGAGAAAAAGATTTCTTTTCGCGGTCGCACTGACAATGCTTTTCGGTGCGGCGTAATTCGGGTGACCGTATCTAGTGATGGAGGCTTCGTGGTGGTAGCTTCGAGCTTATGGGGAAAGAAGAGCAGACCTCCGCAGCGGAATTTCTCCCCAAGCGGCGAGACCTTGAAAGCTTGCGCGCCGCGGCTCGGTCTTGCGAAGGATGCGATCTCTACAAGAATGCGACCCAGACCGTTTTCGGCGAGGGAGCGGAACATGCGAATATCCTTTTGGTGGGCGAACAACCCGGCGATATGGAAGACCGTCAAGGACATCCGTTCGTCGGACCTGCGGGCCGGATGCTCGACAAGGCCCTTGCCGAAGCCCGCATCTCGCGCGACGAGGTATACATCACCAACGCCGTCAAACATTTTAGATGGATTCAGCGTGGCAAAAGACGCTTGCATCAAAAACCTGCGGTGAGGCAAATCATGGCGTGTAAGCCGTGGCTCGAAGCGGAAATGGCATCGATTCATCCTAAACTAGTCGTATGTCTTGGCGCCACCGCCGCTCATTCCATTCTCGGCAGGGTTGTGCCGATCGGACAAGCCCGGGGAAAATTCTTCAATGGGCAACGTGGCGAAGCGGTTTTTATCACGATCCATCCTTCAGCGATTTTCCGGCAGCGAGAAAAAAGCGAACGAGAACAAGAATACCACCGGTTCGTCGCCGACATGCGCCTGGTGGAGCGCAAGTTGCGCGGTATGGCGGCTGCATAATTTCTCATCCTTACTAGACGTCCGCAGAATCAGTTCATTCACGCCGGCTTCTGCGCCGTGTTGCGCGGTTGCAGACCGTATATTATTTAATTCAAGCAATGGTTGCAGCGAGCATTCACGCGGAACTCGAAGCGCTCCGCAGCGCCGGTCTCTATAGAGAATTGCGGCGCGTCGAAAACCAACAGGGCCCAGTTCTGTTCATCGCCGGCCGCGAAGTCATTAATTTTTCCTCGAACAATTATCTCGGTATTGCCAATCATCCCGCGCTGGCAGAAGCGGCGAAACGAGCGATCGATCATTACGGCTGTGGCTCGGGCGCGTCGCGCCTGATCTCCGGCAATATGACCCTCCATGAAGAGCTGGAAAATCGGCTCGCGCGATTTAAAGGCACCGAGGCGGCGCTGGTGTTCAATTCCGGATTTCAGGCGAACACAGGAATTCTCGCGGCGCTTGCGCGCGAGGGCGATGTGATTCTCAGCGATCAGCTCAATCACGCGAGCATTATCGACGGTTGCCGATTGTCGCGCGCACAAACGCGCGTTTACGATCATGGTGATCTCGATCAGCTCGAAGCCAATCTCAAAAAGGCTCAGGACGCTGCGCGCCGTGTGATCGTTACCGAGTCGATTTTCAGCATGGACGGCGACGAGGCGCCGCTGACCGGCATCGTCGAGCTTGCCGAAAGATACGACGCGATGGTGATGGTGGATGAAGCCCATGCGACCGGCGTTTTCGGCGGCACGGGAGCCGGCGTGGTGAGCAAGTATGGGCTGGGAGATCGCGTTTTCGTGCAGATGGGGACTTTGGGGAAAGCTCTCGGAGGATTTGGCGCATACGTGGCCGGCAGCTGGGCGCTTCGCGAGCTCTTGATCAACCGTTGCCGGAGTTTCATTTTCACGACGGCGTTGCCGCCGGCGATTATGGCCATGGCCATAGCCGCCATCGATTTAGTCGCACGTGAACCCGAACGACGCGAGCGCCTGTGGGAAAACTGCCGGTTTTTGTCGGATGGATTAAAACGACTCGGTTTTGGATTAAATGATTTTCAAAGCCCAATATTGCCGCTGATCATCGGCGGTGCTGAGAGCTGCATGCAATTTTCGCAGAAACTTTTGGAGCACGGTGTGTTTGTGCAGGGAATCCGCCCGCCGACGGTGCCTCCAGGAACGTCCCGCCTGCGGATCACCGTAATGGCCACGCATGAGCGTGAGCACATTGAAAGAGCGCTCGAGGTTTTTCAGGAAATGAAAAATCAAAATGTCGGACTCTTACGATAGGCTAAAACAGCTCGATCATAGCTATCTCTGGCATCCTTTCACCCAGATGCAGGATTGGCTTGGCGAGGAGCCGTG
>DATIEH010000279.1:0-2829 GCA_035455905.1 Binatia bacterium
ATGTCCAGGCGTTTATGTTCCTACTCGCGACGGTCTGGACAATCCAGATGCGGATCCCGGAGCGCAGCCGCGAGTCGGTTAGCGTTGCCAAAGAACCACTCCTCAAGAGCATTCAGGCTGGCTTTGCCTATGTGACCGCAAACCGTAGCATTCGCACACAGTTGTTCCTGGCTCTGGGTCCTCTCACTCTCGGCATGCCCTTTACTAATATGATGCCCATTTTCGCTAGAGATGTTTTGCATGGAGGTGCCCAACTCCAGGGATTATTGCTGAGCGTATTCGGCATTGGCTCGTTGCTAGGCGCGCTCGTGGTGGCTTCGATCCCACGCCGAAACGCTTACGCCTTGCCGGCCGTGATCGGCGCCGTGGTTTTCAGCATCGCTGTGTTCTTCTTTGGCCTATCGAGCTGGGTTTGGCTATCACTCGTTTGCGCTTTTATCAGCGGCGTTTTCATGACCACCTATCAGACGCAGGACCAGGCCTTACTGCAACTGAGCGCGCCTCGGCATATTCGCGGCCGCGTGATGAGTTTTTATTTGATGAGTCGTGCAACCGTGCCTATCGGCACGCTAGCGGCCGGAGCGCTTGCTCATTATTTCGGGGGTCCACTCGCCGTTCAAATGATGAGCCTGAGCGCCCTTGGCTTGGTATTGCTGGTCATCGGAACACATCCGGGTTTCCTAAGCCTAAAAGTCAGCCTTCAAGAAGACCCCCATCCAGGCGCCCTTATCGAATAGAAACCGCCATACGCGGGCTTGCTCGATCACCATTCACATAACTCATCGATAAATAAGCTTTGCACGTCTGTGAAACCGTTCGGCCAAATTTCTCGCTGCTGCTATTCACGTGTGTTCGTGTATTTTCCGTTCAAACCTACTGGTTGCAATTTGCAAGCAACTGGTAAGCGACGCTTGCAACTTGCAAATCGGCTGGCGCCCGGCGCTTACGAACTCTTGCGCTACCCGCTGTAATTTCGCCGTCTTACCAAACCGCCATCGTGGCATGTTTTATGCGCATCGTTCGTATTGAATCGGGAATCTCGAAAGGAAGCTCCGATGAGCGGATCACAGATTAACATTCTGGTCGTCGATGACGAGCGCAATATTCGCAATAACCTCGGCATGGTCCTCGAGGCGGAAGGCTACAAGGTCGACAAATGCGCTAATGGCGACGATGCAATCCTTTATGTTAAGCAAGGGCGCTACGATGTCGCCTTCGTCGATATTCAGATGCCTAAGATGGACGGCCTTGAATTGCTTCGTTACCTGCGCGGCCTTAGACCGAAGATGCCGGTGGTTATCCTAACTGCCTATGGAACTGTAAATAGAGCTGTGGAAGCGATGAAACTCGGCGCTGTCGATTTTCTTGAAAAGCCCTTCGACCCCAAGGCGATTCAGCTTCTCTGTAAGGAAATTTTGGATCGCGAAAAAGTCGGGAGTAGCGGCACGGTCGATGACCTTCTCCATCTCGCAGCGTTAGCTCGGGAGCGTAAGGCATTTACTGAAGCTCGCGTTCATCTAAAAATCGCCATGATGCGCGGTCTCACTCGCCCGGAGCCATACTACGAATTGGGCAGGCTTGCCGAAGAAGAGGGCCAAGTGAATCATGCCGTGCAATATTATTATATGGCACTCGAAGCCAAAGCTGATTTCGAGCCCGCTCGCGCCGCTCTAGCCCGGCTCGGACGAATCCGGGAAAGGCCGACTGCTTAGGCAAAATCATGGCAATCATTACGGTGTCACACGATGCCTTCGGCGCGGGCCATGCCGTGGCCGAACAAGTCGCTGAGATTCTGGGATATCGCTGCATCAGCCGGGAAGTGCTCATCAAAGCGAGCGAGCGGTACGGTATTGCGGAAGCGAAATTCTTCGAGATTCTCGGAGAAAAGCCGCGCCCCTGGTGGGCGCAATGGCTTGAGAACCGCAGAGTGTATCGTGCAGCGCTGCAAGCGGCGTTATGTGAATTCGCGCAGGACGGCAACATTGTTTACCATGGCCGCGCCGGGCAGGAATTCTTTCCGGGCATTCGTCATGTACTAAATGTTTTCGTCGATACACCGACGGAGTCACGAATCCGACAAGTGATGACGCGTAAGGGGTTCGGGGAAGAAGCCGCGAAGAAATATCTCGAGGAATTAGACCGAATCCGCGCCCGGCGTATCCGGGAGCTATTCAAAATCGACTGGCGCGATCCGAGCCGATACGACATCGTCGTCAATACTGCCAAGACGACAGTAGAAACAGCCGCGCAGCTGATTGCCGAAGTATCTCAACGAGCGGAGTACCGGCCAACAGCTCAATCTCTTCAAGCGATGAAGGACCTGACCGTC
Organism: Binatia bacterium; assembly: GCA_035455905.1. GTDB lineage: Bacteria > Desulfobacterota > Binatia > UBA9968 > UBA9968 > DP-20. The sequence goes on from DATIEH010000279.1 coordinate 2,330, forward strand.
ACCGCCGCCGTGGAGGCCGTGCTCACGGGCTCTGGTCTGCACATAGTGAATCTCGAAGTCGAAACCCATTTCGGCAAGGTTTACGTTGGCGGCATTATTCTTGCCGAAGAAGTACGGGAGCTCGCCACTGACGCGATCAGCAAAATCCCTGGCGTCGCCCAGGTTATAAGCCATTTCGTCGTAAATGCGCCGGAGCACTACCTGTATGGAGATAAGCGCTAAACACGTGCGGCGCGACTTTCTATGCTGCTCCGCTTGAGTCGGAAAGACCGCTTCCTTCAAAAGAATTAACTGCTGATCTGAGCAGAAAGGCACGGTCGTATCCGTTCCTTTCTGGATCATGATTCTGCTTTTCTTTTGCGGGTCATTCTTTTATTTATGGTGTGCTCCGAGCCAGATGGCACGAAGGACAGGGAAAGATGAAGGCGGCTGAACTGTTCGTCAAATGCCTGGAAAACGAGGGCGTTGAATACATCTTCGGCGTTCCGGGCGAAGAGAAT
>DATIEH010000280.1:0-10949 GCA_035455905.1 Binatia bacterium
CATTGGTTGGAGTCCTCCACGCAAGAGAGGAGTGAGACCCATGAATGAGGCCGGGAGCGCTGAGCATGGGCATGACCACCCGAAGCACGAATTGAGTCATTACGCCAAACGGATCTATGCGATTCGAGATTTGTTGATCGAAAAAGGCGTCATCAGCGAAAAAGACATTCAGTGTCAGGTTGAATACCAGGAAGCGCGTTCGCCTGCGAACGGCGCCAAGCTGGTGGCCCGCGCCTGGGTCGACACCGATTTCAAAGGCCGATTGATCGCCGATCCCAAGTCGGCCTGCGCCGAAATGGGTATCGATGCGACGGCGATCAATGAGTTTGTCGTTCTTGAAAATACTGAGCAGGTTCGCCACATGGTGGTCTGCACGCTCTGTTCCTGCTATCCGCGACCCATTTTGGGAAGACCCCCCGATTGGTACAAAAGTTTCAATTACAGACAACGGGCAGTAGTTGATCCACGCGGCGTCATGGGCGAGTTCGGCCTCAATCTGCCCGACGACGTCGAAGTTCGAGTGCATGACAGCACGGCAGATATCCGCTATCTAGTCCTGCCTCTTCGTCCAAAGGGCACGGAAAGCTGGTCTGAAGCGGATCTTGCCAAGCTCGTTACGCGCGACAGCATGATCGGTGTCATGGATCCTCTGGACACAATTCCCGAATAGCGCCAAATACTTCCACTAGAAACTCGCCTCAGTTATCCTTTGTAGTTCGAGGCGTGTGTCCGCTTAGGTAAGCAATTTTTATATTGCTTTTTTGACGCACTCTTCGTACCATTTAGCCTGCTATTTGGTTAAACCGATAAAACAATTCAATTACTTTCCGCCAAGTTGGAATTCCACAACAACGCATGAAATTCGCCGGTGCCCTCCGCTGCATCGCCCAGGATCTTGATCGCAGGGGCCTGAAAACATTCGATATTCGTCTAATTCGTAACGAATATATCGTAGACTGCGGATATCAGGACCCACCGGGACCGACTCCGGTGACGGTTCATTATACGGCCAAAGATCTCGACGAGCTCGAATTAGTCGGTGAGAGCAAGCGCGGCGAGTCAGCGCCGTCTAAGGAATTTCTCAACCACGCGCAAATCTTTCGAACGATTGGCGGCTATTTGGACAAAAACCAAGCGCGGCTCATCCGTATTACCAATAACGATAGCCAGGGAAAGGATGCAAACTTCAAAGTCGAGTACGTCACGCATGAGGGGGAACACATCGTCGAGGACCGGGCCGGCTCAGCGCTGTATGATATGTGCGTTGCCATGTACAAGCAAAGAGGCAAGTTAACCGGTACCGGCGGTAGGAGGTCTCGCTTTCGCTGATGCATCCTTACTCTCGCTGGTTAAACCGCAACCGATGGCTGCGAGATGAACACAAGCTTTGATTACTATTCTTTGCTCGGTGTCGGACGGGGCGCCACGGCCGAAGAAATCAAACGAGCGTATCGCAAGGCGGTGTTTCGTTATCATCCCGATCGAAATCCCGGCGATAGCGAAGCGGTGGAAAAGTTCAAGCAGGTTTTGGATGGTTACGAGATTCTTTCGGACAAAAAGAAGCGTTCAGTTTACGACGAAGTTACCCGGCCGGTAGAAAATGAACAGAGTGGCGAGGAGGAAAATGCGAGCGCGGAAAGCGATAAGTTCGAGGATAGTTTCGGCCAGCATTTTCAGTTTAATCAGAATTACAAGCAGGCGGTGGAACCCGAGCCCAAGTGCCCGTCTTGCTCGGTTATCGGCACGGACCATATTGTCTCGCGCAAAGGCGGCGCCGCTTCTTCACGCGGTAAGCAATTTGTTCTCTCGCCCTTCAATGTCATTTTTTGCAAAGCTTGTGGCCATGTTTATGGCATCACTCCGAGCGCCACCTAACCTCACCAACAATCCGGATTTCGGTGCTCTAGTGCATGATGCCGCCGCCCTCGACCACCAATAATTGACCCGTCACAAAGTCGCTGTCGGAGCTCGCCAAGAACAAAGCTGTTCCCACGATATCGGCGGGAGTTTCGATCCGGCGAAAAGCCCGTTTTTCTGTGCTGCCTTCCCGTCTCTTGAGTACTTCGTCGGAGACTGACTCTTCGCTCATGGTGGAGCCGGGCGTCATACAGTTGACATTGATACCCCAGTCACCGAGTTGGCGCGCCATGACTCGGGTTAGCGCCACGACGCCACCTTTGGCGGTCGTATAATGCGGCATATTGCCCGAACCGCTAAAGAATGTGCCCGACGCGATGTTGATGATCTTGCCGCTCTTTTGCTGTTTCATAATCGGGATCACCGCTTTGCTGCAGAGGAAAACACCTTTGAGATTGACCTCCATCACGCGATCCCATTCATCGATCGCTAGTTCTTCGACTGGCCCCTTCCACAGCTTCTCGGTAACGTAAATCGCGGCGTTGTTAAGCAGAACGTCAATCCGGCCAAATCGTCTAACCGTCTCCTCCGTCAAAGCTTGCACATCGGCAAAGCTCCGAACATCCGTGCGGCGCGCCCAGGCTGAGCCGCCGCTGTCGAGCAATGCTTTGGCAACGGCTGTTCCGGCGGCGCCGTCGATATCAGCAATAACGACATGAGCGCCTTCCTCGGTGAACCGCCGCGCGTACGCCTTGCCGATGCCGTGGGCGGCGCCGGTAATGATCGCAACTTTGTCTTTGAGTCGCATCGAAACCTCCGGGAGCCGAACGACTAACGAACTCAGGTAAAGCTAGGAGTGATCCCGTTGAGTAAATTTTCCAAACGCGCTGAGGGGAAGCGGAGTCCGACAAAAAAGGCCCCGAACAATCCGTAAACTGCGCTCGCTTCATCGAAGCGCATTTCATACACAAGCTTCTTGAACACGAGTGGATCATCGGCAAAAAGATCAACGCCCCATTCCCAGTCGTCGAACCCGATGGAGCCGGAAATGATTTGCGTGACCCGGCCTACATAATGTCGACCGATCATGCCGTGCTCACGCATCATGCGTCGGCGCTCGTGAATTGGCTCGGTGTACCAGTTTTTTGTCTCACCGCGGAATTTGTTCATCGGGTAAAAACACAGGTAACGGCGCCGAGGTATTTCCGGCCAAAGCCGCGGCGCCGCGGCTTCGCGCTGCTGGACGAGCTCGGCTTCGACTTCCCGGTTCCATTCTGCCGTATTCGGCTGCAACCCTTTTGCGCTCAACTCGGAATAGAGCTTGACCGAGGCTTCATACAAACCCAATTCGATGACCGAAAGATAAGAGGTGGTTGGCTCGAGGTATCCATTGAGCTCGGATCCGGCGACGGTTAATTCCGCATGGTTGAGCTCGTCGAGGCTCCTGCGAAAGTGCACCAGCATCAAGTCACCTTTGTGGCCGAGCAGCGAGAACAGTGCTGTGGGTTCCTCATGATTGGCTTCCATCGCGGCGAAGATGGTTGTCGCTCGACTTAAGACGTGCTTTTGATCGGCGCTACCGAGGTCGCGCCAGGCGGTCCAACGAACACGAAATATCTGATGCAGGATGAAAGCGCCTTCGAGGGTGAGCGGCGCGGCGGGCAGTTTGGCGGTCGCGGCGGTAGCTGGTAGGGGATCCATGCTTGGGAAGTGAATCAGGTCGGTATAGGGGATGATCCGTTCGGCGCTGGCTGATCGGGCTTTACGCCGCGGATTTTGTTACGGAGCGCATGAAAACCGCGTTTGGCAAGGCGATAAACTTTTGGCGCTACCCAGGCCGCCAGTGCCAAAAAGAGCACCACGACGATTAACATGATTACCGGGTGATTGAACATCAGCCAAATACTGCCGAAAACGGTCACGTCTTCGCCGACGCTTGCGACCCAATTGCTAAAGGGCTCCGGGCTGGCATTGAGCGCCAAACGGGTTGTCGCTTTCGTCCCGTGGGCCACCAGCGCAATTGAACCGCCAGCAAGAAGTGCCATCAGCTCCAGCGCAGGATTCATATCGCCTAACGACCGTGCCGCCAAAATCGCACCCGCGGGGACCCGAATGAAGGTGTGGAGTGCGTCCCAGCCGGTGTCGAGATAGGGCACTTTGTCGGCAAAAAATTCGATTACATACATGATGCAAGCAATGGCAATAACGCCCGGATGGGATAGCACGTCCAAACTCTGCGGCAGGTGAATAAGTTCTAACCGGTTGGCGATTCCGAGTGCGGCGACGGTAGCGTACAGGTTGATGCCCGAGGTCCACGCCGTGCCCATAGCCAAGCTCAAGGCCTCAAGTGTACCCATAAGAGAACTCCTTCCTGACTATAGGTTTGACGTCGGTGTTCGCAGAAACATAACATTCACGCTTCGCGATCGTCCAATGGGCTTAGATTTTAAACTTACCGCCGACTTTCTCTTTGTATTCCTTCGAAAAAGCATTGACTGCCGGAAACTGATCCATCCACTTGTACGGCCGGCAAGCATCGATCAACACTCGGTCCGAAGTATAACCGCGTGGCGAGCGTTCTTGCGGTGGCATGGCAGGCTCACAAACCGATGCCCAAACATCCTTCACCACATCGATTCCACCGCGAACATAGCAGCGCGTCGCAATTGCCCAAATGACCTCGCCAGGATCAGTAATATCAATATCGTCGTCCACAACGACAACGAATTTGCCTCCATAGGCACCTGCTCGGGCACCCGCCGCGACTAACAGCGTTTGTTTGGAGTGGCCGGCGTAGCGTTGCTTGATCGAGATCACGGTGAATGGCCCGGGCTGACCGCCGTAGACAAACCCCCAGACTCCTTTTACCTCTGGGATGCCTGCCTTCTCGAGCTGTTCCCACAATGTCGCGGCGCCAAGCGGCATCGGCAAATAGCTCGATGGCGGCTTGAGGGGGGGCGCGCCGAGAAGGATCGGATCGTTGCGGTAATAGACTCGCTTGACGGTCATGACCGGCGTCTCACCAACATTTTCTTCGGTGAAATATCCCGGCCATTCGCCGAACGGGCCTTCTTTCGGCATGTCCTCATCTCTCATCGGCGGCAGCTCGCCTTCGAGAACGATTTCGGCATTGGCCGGAATCGGCAGGCCGGTTACTGCGCCGCGCGCGACCGGTACTGGGGCACCTTGAAGATAGCCGGCAAATTCATACTCGTTCACATCGGGCGGCAGCGGCATCTGAGCGGCAAGAAAAACGGCGGGGCCTTGGCCTAGTGTAATCGCGATGGGTAGTGATTTGCCCGCGTCGCGTGCGCGCTCGAAGGCGAGGCGGCCGTGTTTCCCCATGTTCATTTTGACCGAGACGTGGTTTTTGTCCTGCACCATGACGCGATAGGTGCCGATGTTGATTTTGCCGGTTTCCAGGTCTTTGGTGATGACGCCGCAGCCGGTGCCGATAAATGGCCCGCCATCGAGATCATGCCATTTCGGCGTCGGGAACTTGTAAAGATCGACTTCCTCGTCCGCCATCTGATTTTCCATCACCGGACCGCCTTCGACCTGCTGTACCGGTACCGGCTTGTAAGCGGCAAGCTTTTTCCTCCAGGCGTACAAATAGTCGATGCCGTTTTCTGCGTCGATTCCCATTGCCGGTCCGGTGCGCTTGCACGTGCGAAACACATTGGAAATTATCCGAAATCCTGCCGGGTATTGGTCGAAGTTACTGAACAGGAGCGCCGGCCCCTGTTTATCCGCGGCAAGCTCCGTCAACGCTCCCACCTCGGTGTTCAAGTCAGCGCCTTCGATGCGGCGCAACTCGCCCATAGATTCCAATGTTTCGATGTAGCCTCTCATGTCAGTGACATCAGCCATGCGACCTCCGGAAATCGATGGTCATACTAAGTGGATGGTGCGGGGGAGTCAACACGACCTGGCGAGTGAAAAATGTCGGAAAAGCGGCACGCACGCTTTTTCAGTGCGCTCTTTGGCGCCGCCGAATGGTTGACGACCTTCTTGTCATTGCATATGGTGCAAACAATATAGTTTTCGCGTTCATCGAGTGTTTTCACGACGGAGGATGAAATAAATGGCTTACGATCTGATCATTCGCGGTGGCCGTGTTGTCGATGGCTCCGGACTTCCATCTTATGTTGCCGATGTCGGCGTCAAAAACGGCAAGATCGCTGAAGTCGGGCGCTTAACCGAGAGCGCCGCCCGCACAATCGATGCCGCTGGTTTAGCGGTTTCTCCCGGCTTCATCGATCACCACACTCATTTGGATGCGCAGATGCTCTGGGATCCATACGGGACCTGTGAGCCGCAGCACGGCATTACTACAGTAGTCATGGGGAATTGCGGCCTGACCTTGGCACCAATCAAAAAAGGCGATGAAGATGCGGTGGTGAAAAGCTTCGTTCGGGTCGAAGCGATACCGCGGCATGCCTTGGAACAAGGCGTTACATGGAACTGGCACAGCTACGGTGAGTATCTCGATAATTTTGAAGGCAAGGTGGGCATCAATGTCGGCGGCCTGGTCGGCCACATCGCCGTGCGCCACAACGTGATCGGCGAAGAGGCCGTCGAGCGTAAAGCGACCAGCGCGGAAGTGCAAAAGATGCGCGGGGTCATTCTTGAGTCGATGCAAGGCGGTGCGTTGGGAATGTCCACCAATCGCAATGAGCGGCATATGCGCGAAGACGGGAAGCCGGTGGCGAGTCGATTGGCGGATGACGAGGAGCTTTTTGCTCTGTGCGACGTCCTTGCCGAGTGCAATGCCGGTGTCATCGAAACGATTCTCGGGCGCAATAAAATCGAGCATTTTGACATTTACCATGAACTCGCCAAGCGTACGCAGCGCCCGGTGTTGTGGCAGAGCCTGCAGCACCGCTGGGTCGAGCCCAATCTGTGGCGCGAGCAGCTCAACGCGGTGGAGCCGATTTTCAAAGCGGGTTATCAAGCCTACGGTCTGTCGCACACAGTACCGCTGGTGCGCCATTTCACATTGAAAGATTGCCAGGTTTTCGATGAGTTTCCGACCTGGAAAAATTTGATGTTCCTGCCGGTGGAAATCCGCAAGCAAGCGTTGGCAGACCCGGACACGCGGCGAAAGCTGCGCGCTGACTTCGCCGATCCACGGCCGACGAATTTCCACCGGCGCTGGGATATTCCGCGGGTTGAAAAGGTGGTGAAGCCGGAAAATCAAAAATATGTCGGCAAGAACCTCGCCGAGCTGGCGGCGCTGCGCAATCAAGATCCCCTCGATGCGTTTTTGGATTTGGCTTTGGAAGAAGATCTCGGGACCGTTTTTTGGAACGCGAACAATGGCGGTGACTGGGAAGCCATGGGCGAAATTCTGCGCAGTCCTTATGTGCTGGTCGGTACTTCGGATGCCGGCGCGCATGTGCAATTCGGCGCCGACTTCGGCTATGGCACGATCCTTTTGGGACTTTGGGTGCGCGAGCGCCAGGTCATGAGCCTCGAGCAGGCGATCCACAAGCTGACGTTCCATGTCGCTTCGATTTTCGGTCTGGAGGGGCGCGGCTTGCTGCGGCCGGGCTATGCCGCCGACCTTACAATCTTCGACCCCAAAACCGTCGGCGCCCATGAACCCGAATGGGCGAATGACTATCCGGCCGAAAGCAAGCGATTGATTCAGAAATCCGCAGGGCTGCATTATACGATCGTCAATGGCCGCGTGATTCACGAAGACGGCCGCATGACCGGCGAGCTCCCAGGGCAGGTTATTCGGGGCCCGCTCTATCGCGAACAGAAGGCCGCTGCCTAGCCCCGTCATCATGGGGGTCAGCTATATTCCAGTTGCGCGCGCGGGCGAGTTACGTCCGGGGGCGATGAAAGAAATCGACCTCGGCGGGCGCCAGGCCCTGCTGGCGTATGTAGACGGAAAATATTTCGCGTTCTCGAGACATTGTCCGCATGAGGAAGCCGATTTGAAAACCGCCGGACAGCTGCTCAACGGCACGACCATCCGCTGTAACAATCACAGCTATTGTTATGACCTCAACTCGGGCGAATGTACTTTACCCAAGGGCGCCGCGCCGCTGACGGTTTTACCTGCCGAGGAGCGAGGCGAAGATATTTGTATTCGCCTGGAGTGGTAGCGTTCTGGGATTCTCGCCATTCTCGCTCGCCAACGACCACGAGTTTGTCACGTGGCCTGTTCCGTCGCTTTAAAATGACTTTAGCTCAATCGTTCATGTTGCGTGCGCGCCATCGGGTCGGCAGCGTTCTACTGACGATGCTTTGGCTCGGCGCTGCCGCGAATGTTCGCGCCGAAGAAAAGAGCCTTCTCTGGAAGATCAGCAAAGGCGCGAGCAGCGTTTATATTTTAGGTTCGATTCACTACCTGCGCAGCGAAAATTATCCGCTCAAAAAAGCCATTCTGGACGCGTTTGATACCAGCAAGAGACTCGTTCTGGAGATCGATCTCAACGCCACTTCGGGGGAAGCTGCGCAGCGGCTGATGCTGGAAAAAGCGCTTTTTCGGGATGGTACCACCTTGCCGGAGAATATCGGCGCGGAAACCTACCAGCTGGCCGCCGAGCGCGCGACGCAGCTCGGGATCGAGATGCGGATTTTCAATCCGATGAAGCCCTGGTTCGCGGCGATCAATTTGATTGCCATAAAGCTGAAAGCGCTCCAACTTGACCCCCGGCGCGGCGTCGATCAATATCTCGCGGGCGAAGCAAAACGACGCGGCAAACCGACCAGCGGACTCGAAACTATGGAATTTCAGATCGGTCTGCTGGACCAATTATCGAAGCAAAATCAGGAAGCGATGCTGCGCGAAACCGTCACCGAGCTGGACTTGCTGGATCGGAATATAGACGAAATCGTACGATCTTGGGTGGAAGGTGACGCGGTGATGTTGGCGAAATTACTTCTGGCCGGCATGGTGGAGTTTCCGGAGATCCATCAAAAAGTGCTTGTCGAGCGCAATCGCCGCTGGCTGCCGGAGATCGAAAAATCATTGGAACAAGCAAGCGAAGCGCTGATCGTGGTCGGCTCGGCGCATCTGGTGGGCCCAGACGGTATTATTGAGATGTTAAAAACAAAAGGTTATAGCGTGGAGCAAAAGTGATGGCAGCTAAAAAAGCAATTTCAAAAGCCATTCGCGTCGCCGATTGGATGACCGAAGGGGTGCTTGCGGTGGAAATCTTCGATAGCATTGCCGTGGCCCGGCGACTCATGGCTAAGCACCGGGTCAATCAGTTGCCGGTGGTTGATAACGATCGTCTGGTGGGCATTGTCACGGATCGGGACATTCGTGACGCTTATCCGACCAGCCTCATGATCAACCGCGCCGAGGAAATCGATCGATTCGCCGAGAAGATTACCGTCGAAGAAGTGATGACTCACGATGTATTCGTCGTCCGCCCGGATACCGGGTTACCGACAGCCGTGGGACTGCTACGCCGGCACCGGATCGGTGCGTTGCCGGTGCTCAAAGATCAAAAGCTCGTGGGAATCATTACCCGCAGCGATATTCTCGATTTCGTCCTGCGCGACGGTATCGGGCGGGAGCGCAACCGCTCCAAGTCAGCGGCCTCAGTTGGAAAACGCAGCCGGCAAAACCGGCGCCGGGCCGGCGGCAAGGCAACTTAATAGAACGGGGCGCCTGGAATGCCATCCTTCGATATCGTCAATCGCGTCGATCTTCAGGAGGTCGATAACGCGGTCAACATCACAAAAAAAGCAATCCTTTCGCGCTACGATTTTCGCAATTCGAAAACTGAAATCGCGATCGACAAAAAAGAGAAAAAAATTCGCGTCACCACCGAGGATGACATGAAACTGCGGGCAGTGCAGGATTCTCTCATCGAGAACCTGGTCAAACGCCGAGTCGAGCGAAAATGCCTCGAGTTAAAAGCCGCCGAAGCGGCGGCCCATGGCATGATTCAGCGCGAAATCACCATCAAAGAAGGCGTTGATTCGGACACAGCGCGAAACATCGTCAAACTCATCAAAGACAAGAAACTCAAAGTCCAAGCGGCGATCCAGGAAAATCAAGTGCGTGTCACAGGAAAAAAGATCGATGATCTGCAGGAAGTGATCCAAATGCTGCGCAGCAGCTCGCTGCCGATTCCGCTGCAATTCATCAATATGCAGCGGTGATCAGGTTTTTGGCGCGATCACGGGAGGTCGATAATGGATAAGATTAAAAAGAGCGAAGATGAGTGGAAGAAGGAGTTAACGGACGAGCAGTATTACGTCTGCCGTCAGAAGGGTACCGAGCGAGCGTTCACCGGGAAGTATTGGGATCATCATGAAAAGGGAATGTATCGGTGCGCCTGCTGTGGCAATGACCTTTTCACGTCCGATACCAAGTTCGACTCGGGCACCGGATGGCCGAGTTTTTGGGCGCCGGTAGCCGAAGAGAATGTACAAACCGAAGAGGACCACAGTTTCATGATGCGGCGAACCGAAGTGATGTGCAGCAAATGTGGCGCTCATCTCGGACATCGGTTTGATGACGGACCGCAGCCAACCCATCTACGCTATTGTATCAATTCCGCTTCTTTGGAATTTGATAAGAACAAATGACTTCGTCGCCAGTGAACGAGGTTTCATTTCAGGATCAAGGCTCGGTTCGGTACTGCCACGGCTGTGGCGCAGACAATCTAAACGGTTTACGGATCAAGAGCTACTGGGACGGCGACGAGGCGGTCGCGACATGGCGAGCGCAAGCTCATCATTGCGGTGGCACAGCGGATCATTTAAACGGTGGCATCATCGCATCATTGATCGATTGCCATTCGCTCAACCTCGCCATTGCGCGCGCTTATCGCGATGAGCAGCGTCCGATCGGCAGCACGCCGCGAATCGGGTATGTCACAGCCAATCTCAATGTCTCGTACATAAAGCCGACGCCGCTCGGGGAGACCCTCGAGCTGCGCGCACGGATCGACAAGCTCGAAGGCCGAAAAATTTGGGTCAGCTGCAGCCTCAAGGCTCTCGGTGACTTGCGGGCGACCGGCACGGTGCTCGGGGTGCGGGTGAATTGGGAGTAAAGAGTCATTCAAGTCATTCAAATCGTCAGGAAAAAGGGGCTGGCGGGTTTAGAAGCAGATGGAATA
>DATIEH010000281.1:0-7951 GCA_035455905.1 Binatia bacterium
CGCTTGCGGCTGGATGTGGTAGAGATTGGAAACGTGCAGCAGTTGTTGGGCCTGCTGCTTGATTGCTTTGACGATCGCCGGGTTGCAGTGGCCAAGACTATTGACCGCGATCCCGGCAAGAAAATCGAGATATTCCTTGCCATCGGCATCCCAAACCTTAGTTCCCCTTCCTTTGACCAGCGCTATGGGCGCCCGCGCATAAGTCCTGGCAACATATTTTTCGGTTAAAGCCGCGACCTCCCGGTTCTTCATCACTTCCGCACCACCTCCGTCCCCACACCCTCCCGCGTAAAGATTTCCAACAGCACGGCGTGTTTCACCCGGCCATCGATAATGTGCGTCTTCTCCACGCCACCCTTGAGCGCGTTGATACAACATTCGACTTTGGGAATCATACCCGCGCCGACGATCCCGTCCTGGATCATCTTGCGCGCCTGATTTTCTTTGAGTGTGCTCAGCAAACTACTTTTCTTATCTTTAACGCCCTCCACGTCCGTCATGAGAATCAGCTTTTCGGCATGGAGAGCCTCGGCAATTTCGCCCGCCACGAGATCGGCATTGATGTTGTACGTCTCTCCATCTCGGCCGACGCCGACCGGCGCAATCACCGGTATGAACTTATTCTGATCCAGGGATTCGATCACCAACGGATTGATCCCGACGATCTCACCAACCATGCCGATATCGATGATTTCCGGCGCCTCGCCATTGCTCGATTCCACGGTAACGCTCATCTTTTTAGCCAAGATAAGGCCGCCGTCTTTGCCGCTGAGACCTACCGCCATGCCGCCGTGCTGATTGATCATCGTGACAATTTCTTTGTTGACCTTTCCCACCAGCACCATCTCAACGATATCGAGCGTCTCTTTGTCGGTGACGCGCATGCCGCGGACATAGCGGCTAGTGATACCCATTCTGTCGAGCGCCGAATCGATTTGCGGACCGCCGCCATGAACCACCACCGGGTTAATTCCGACATATTTCAGCAACACGATGTCCTGCGCGAAGCTCGTTTTGAGCTCCTCGTTTTCCATTGCATGACCGCCGTATTTGATAACGAAGGTCTTGCCGTAGAAGCGCTGAAAGTAAGGCAAGGCCTCCATCAAGACCTCAGCCTTGCCGATGAAGTTTTCCATCACTCCGAGCTTAGCACAAAGCGCACATCAAAATAAAAAAAAACTACCGGAATTGGACGGTTGGACGACTGGAGCCTTGGGCGCAACGTCACCCAGCACTCCATCACTCCAGGATTCCACCCGCGCTTCTCAGAGGATATAGCGCGACAGATCTTCGTCCTTCAAGATCGGCGCGAGCCGCTCGCGGACGTAGCGCGCATCGATGGCGACTTCCCGGCCATGCATCTCGGGCGCCGTAAAAGAGATCTCGTCCAGCAAGCGCTCGAGAATAGTATGCAACCGACGCGCGCCGATATTTTCCGTGCGCTCGTTGACGTCGGTCGCGATCAGCGCGATTTCCTGGATCGCGTCTTCGGCGAATCGAAGATGAACGCCTTCGGTTTCCAGCAAGGCTTCATATTGCTTGATCAGCGCATTCTTCGGTTCGGTCAGAATCCGCACGAAATCCGTTTTACTGAGGGAACTGAGCTCGACCCGGATCGGGAAACGCCCCTGGAACTCAGGAATCAGATCCGAGGGCTTGGCGGTGTGAAAAGCGCCCGAGGCAATGAACAGAATGTGATCAGTTTTCACCATGCCGTATTTCGTGTTGACAGTCGAACCTTCGACGATCGGCAAAAGATCCCGCTGTACGCCTTGGCGCGAAACATCGGGGCCGTGCACGGATTCTCGCCCAGCGATCTTGTCGATCTCGTCCAGGAAGACAATCCCGGATTGCTCCATCCGGCGGATCGCTTCTGCGGTGACTTTGTCCATATCGACCAGCTTGCCGGCTTCCTCCTGCGTGAGGATCTCCAGCGCCTCGGGTATTTTCACCGTCTTTTTTTTGGTCTTTTTGGGCATCAGGTTGGAAAACATCTCTTTGAGGTTGAATTCCATTCCTTCCATGCCTTGGGGCGTCAAAACTTCGATCATCGGCATGGCCGATTGAGTCAATTCGATATCGACGAAACGGTCGTCCATCTTGCCTTCGCGAAGCATTTTCTTGAGCTTTTCCCTTGTCGACTGCAACCGCGCAGCATCAACGGCATCACCGTCCGTCTCACCGGCGCTCGCCGGCAAAAGTAGATCCAGCACGCGCTCTTCAGCGACCTCGCGCGCCTTGATTTCAACTTTTTGCTTCTCTTCCTCTTTCACCATGTTGACCGCGAGGTCGGTCAAATCGCGAATGATCGACTCGACATCCCGGCCGACATAGCCGACCTCGGTAAACTTGGACGCTTCGACTTTGATGAAGGGAGCCTGAGAGAGCTTAGCTAAGCGCCGGGAAATTTCCGTTTTGCCCACTCCGGTCGGACCGATCATGATAATGTTCTTTGGCGCGATTTCTTCGCGCAGATCCTCAGGCACGAGTTGGCGGCGCCATCGATTGCGTAGCGCGATCGCCACAGCCCGCTTCGCTTCGTTCTGACCGACAATATAGCGATCGAGCTCTGAAACGATTTCCCGCGGCGTCATCACCGGCGCGGGCGCACCGCTTTCGGGTAAATTAGTTTTTGCTCCGTCCGTCATGGGAGTATTTACTCCTAGCAATTTCCCCGGCAAAAGCAATGAGTTGGACCCTAAGGTGTCGTGCAATGGAGTATTGGAAGAGGGCTCGACCCCGTACTCCAGCACTCCGCCACTCGAAAGCCAGATATAAAGAACTTAGCCTAAATGCCCTAGCTGTTGCCGCTTTCACTAGGGCAACTGTTCAAAGGTAAGCTGTTCGTTGGTGTAGACACAGATATCGGCTGCCACTTTCATCGCTTCTTCGGCGATAACCCGCGCATCCAACTGCGTGTGTTTGAGCAGAACTCGAGCTGCCGCCAACGCGTAATTACCTCCGGAACCGATCGCAATAACGTCATCATCCGGTTCGATCACGTCGCCCGCGCCCGAGATCACCAGCAGATCGTCATTATCCGCGATAACCATCAGCGCTTCCAGGCGCCGCAGCACCCGATCCGTGCGCCAGTCTTTCGCCAGCTCAACTGCGGCACGCTTGAGATTGCCATTGAACTGTTCGAGCTTGGCCTCAAATTTCTCGAACAGCGTAAAAGCATCCGCCGTAGCCCCGGCAAACCCCGCGATGACGCGGTCATGGTGCAGCTTGCGGACTTTGCGCGCACCGCGTTTCATCACTGTCTGTCCTATGCTGACCTGGCCGTCTCCGACGACGACGACTTTTCCGCCCCGTCGAATCGCCAATATTGTCGTGCCATGGATCATTTTTCGATGGTTCGATGTTCGACTACCGTTTTGGATCTAATCGAAACCCTAAAATCCAAAATCTCAAATGTTCTACGCCCTCGGATGCGCTTTGTCGTAGACCGCGGTTAGCTGATCCAGATTCAAATGCGTGTAGCGTTGCGTCGTTGACAAGCTTGCATGTCCGAGCAGTTCCTGAATCGACCGCAGGTCCGCGCCACTGTTGAGCAGATGCGTGGCAAAGCTGTGTCGCAAGCCGTGCGGTCCCATTTTGATATGGATGCCGGCCTGCTTCAGATGCTTTTCCACAATTCGGGCGATGCTTCGCGTCGTGATGCGCGTTCCGCGATTGTTCAGAAACACCGGGGTTTCGCCCTTGCAGGAAGCATTCCACCGCTTGCGCTGTTCCCGCGCATAATCCTGTAACGTCTCAAGCGCAATTTCGCCAATCGGCACGATTCGTTCTTTGGAACCTTTACCGGTGACCCGCACAATCTCCAACCGAAAGTCGATGTCACCCCAATTGACTCCAACAAGCTCGCTCACCCGGACACCGGTGGAATAAAAAAATTCCAAAACGGCGCGATCGCGGACGTCCAGCAGACTGTTAATTTTAATCGCTCCCAGCAGCTGGAACACGTCATCTACTGAAAGAAACGCAGGGAGCGGCTTTTCATTTTTCGGTGAATGAATCAAGAGAATCGGATCGCCATCGAGTTGCCGCGCCATAACCAGATACCGAAAAAACCCTTTCAAGGCTGCAATCTTCCTGCCGAGCGAACTCTTTTTTCGCCCGGGTGTAAGTGATGCTAAGAATGCGCGCACAATCTGAATGTCGATTTTTTGCACATCCACACAACCGGTACTACCCACCGCCCACTTTCGCTCGCTGATAAATTGATGAAACTGATGTAAATCGCTGAGGTAATTTCTTAAGGTATGGGGCGAAACGTTACGCTCGTTACAAAGGTGAACACGGTATTGCTCGATCAGCTTTTCCATTCCAGCCCGAGACCAAGATATCACGCCTAGTTATGGAACAACAATGAGCGCTGATTCATTGAGTCGCGTTGGCTGCTCGAACATGTTAATTAATCCTGCGATGGTAAAATCGTTTTTGCTGCTCGAAGCGGCGTTTCTTGCTCTTGTTCTGACCGCCAGCGCATGCGGCCGCGATCTCAACTCCGCCCAAGGAGTGGCTGATGAGTTTGTCGATCAGCACTATGTCGTTATTGATTTGCCCAAGGCGAAGACGCTGGCGGTAAGCGTGGCTTTGAGCAAGCTGGACGAAGAAATTCGGCTGACCTCCGGCCAGACGATTGACGCTTCAACCCGCAAACCGCGTGTTCATTACACGCTTCTTGAAAAAAAGGAAGGCGACCGTCGCGCCACGTTTCTCTACCAAGGCACAATTCAGTCGGACGACAACACGTCATTCACGCGCCAATGGCTGATCACCGCGCGCAAGGAAGGCACCCAGTGGCGGGTGTCTAATTTCACCGAATCGGAGTAGGGCCGACCGGCGGTCCTCCGCGTTGAAACAGTAGACGAGCGAACGAAACGTGAATATTACGGGCAGGGGCGCCCTAGGCTCCGGCCACCACCGCACCCGCCGGTGGAGTAATGGCTTCCTTGGGTTTCAGCTTGATCTGTAACGCCAGTCCGGCGGCGATCATCGCGATCACCCCGCCGGACAAAAACGCAAACTGATAATCACCCATCCAGGTGCGAATCGCGCCCGCGGTCGAGGCCATAATCGCAGCGCCGATCTGGTGCGACATGAAAATCCAGCCATAAACCTTGCCGACGTTTTGTCGGCCGAATGTGTCGGCAGTGATCGCCATGGACGGCGGCACCGTCGCAAACCAGTCAAGGCCGTAAATAATGGCAAAAACGACCAGCCCGCTGAAATCTTTCACGAACGGTAAGATCAACAAGGATACCCCCCGCATAGCATAGACCAGAGCCAGCCACCGATTCGCCCTGACTCGGTCGACCATCCAGCCCGAGAAGATCGTCCCGACCATGTTCAAGCCACCCATGATACCAAGCAAAGACGCTGCGGCGATTTGCGGAATCCCGATTTCAATTTCGTGCGGGATAAGGTGCGTCCCGATTAAACCGTTCGCGGTTCCACCGCAGACAAAAAAGCTGCCGGCCAACAACCAGAAAGTTGGATGACCGATGATTTCGCGTGCCGTGATAGTGGCGTTTTTGGCGGACATACCGCGAAGTGACGCCGCACCAGTATTGCTTGAGATTTTCGGGTCGCCCGCGCCGTAGGGTTCCAAACCGACCTCTGATGGGTCGTCACGCATGAACAAGAAGATCAATGGCAATAACACGATGGCGACGATGATCAGCGCCATGGAACCCAAGCGCCAGCCGGCGTAAGTAATCATCGCCATAAATAAAGGCAGAAAAATAATTTGTCCTGTGGAACTGGCGCTGCCGAGAATTCCCAGAGCCAAACCCCGCCGGGCAATAAACCAGCGGTTACCGACGGTTGCGGTCAATACCGAACCCACACCTCCGGCCCCGAGGCCCACGATGACTCCCCAGACGAGAAAAAACTGCCAGAACTGAGTCATCACGATCGTGCCGCTGACGCCTGCGATAAGCAGACCCAGGCTTCCCATCATGACTTTGCGTGGGCCGAAACGGTCGATCAAAACCCCGCTAAGAGGTGCGGCGATGCCGAAGAGCAAAAGATTCATGCTGACCGCGGAAGCGATCAGAGTCCGGCTCCATCCGAACTCAGCTTCCAGCGGATGGATCAGCACCGACGGCGACGACCGCACTCCGGCACTGGTCAAAGTGGTTAGAAAGCAAAGGGAAATAACGAACCACCCGTAATAGAAAGGCAATGACAAGGGCGGGCGCTTCTGGATGTTTTCTGAGCTCTCGTTGTCCATCTGTTTTTTATACTTAGCTTTTTCGGAAAGCACAAACCTCGGTGAAGGTTTGCCTTTTACGGTGCTTGCCGGCGCGGGAAAATTGCTTGCGTAGATCTTTGCGTGCTATCAATCGCGGCATGAAACGGCGGCCGGCGATGCTCGTTTGCTGCGCGCTCCTGATTCCTCTGCTACTGTGGGCGGCGGATTACCCCGAAGAGATCCCATTCGTTCCAACCCCGTTGGCAGTAGTGGACGAGATGCTCGCTTTGGCGGAAGTGAAGCAAGGGGACATGCTTTATGATCTTGGTAGCGGTGATGGCCGGATTGTGATTAGGGCAGCACAAAAATACCGAATCCGTGCGGTCGGCATCGAAATGGACCGATTGCTCTTAGACAAGGCGCGCCGGGATGCTCAGACCGCTGGCGTGAGTAAGTTGGTGGAGTTTCGCGCTGAGGACGCCCTCAAGGCGGACATCTCCGCCGCCACGGTGGTCACTCTCTACATGCTTCCTTGGTTTAACGAACGGATGAAACCCAATTTTCAGAAGATGCTAAAACCCGGCGCACGGATTGTCGCCCATGATTTCGGTATTGAAGGATGGCAACCGGACAAGATGTTGAAACTCCCTGGCTACGAATTGAAACCTGGCGGAGGCAAACACCGGCACACACTTTACTTGTGGCGCATCGCCAAATCGTCCTGAAATCATACGCTATTTGAATCGATATCTTGACAGCGTGAGAGTCGAGGAAGATCACGCCACGATCAGCGATTCTGTTTTACCGAAATCAGGTCAAAATTATCCGCCGGATGATAGACAAACGCTGATTACTGAAAACGATCCCCGTTAAACCAAGATCTTCGAGCAGGAGTTTGTAAGGATATACATCGGGGCCGGAAGAATCGTCGGCGGTTTCGTTTCCAAGCAACCGCGCATCATCAGAGCTTAGTCCCAGATTGCATTGGAGCTTGTATAGAGCTTCTTTCATGCACCAAACTGAGTAAAAAGCAGCGATCCTTTCGGTCCGAGGTTGGGACCGGAGCCAAACTCGGTCGCGAGACTCGAACGCAACCGCACACATGTCATCAAAATCGCGGTTCGGACGGTTGAGCTCGATGTCTATACCAAGCGCGGCTGTCGTACTGACAACACAGGCATTCCAATCGCCGCTATGCGATAGACTAAACTTGGGGACTGGATAAGACCGGTCACTAAATACTAATTGCGGCCCTTCACCGCATTTTTCTACTACCGAAAACTCATCCGATGCCATTCCCGTGATAACGGCAACGGCGAATCTTAACAGCACTCGTCCAAGAAGAAATTGGCGCCGCCTCATCGTCCTGGTAAAATGAGCGAACCGTTGAGCTTCACTCGGGCTCAGCCTTACGGTTAGAGATTGCAGGTCGGTTTCCTGCAGGTTTTTTCCGTTCAATAGCCAGAGAACTGCGGCTGCGCCGAGATGCTCGTCGTTTGACAATCGTGGGATATTTTCCGTGCTCATCAAGTGAAGTACCAGAAATCAATCGACAAGCTTGACTAGATCGCCTCGCAAAATCGCGTGCGCCGCTGCGCCGGCATGGCACTCGAATTCCGTCGCGCTCGCCATCTCGACGTTTTTATAATAGCTCACGATGTTCACCACGGCGTTCGCGCCGGCTTTCTTGGCGCGTTGTTCGAAATCCATGAGAGCAGCAAGAAAAGCAACATTGCACGCCTCAATGTC